>JAOZSO010000380.1:0-3972 GCA_029939655.1 Desulfobacterales bacterium | reverse complement strand
TGCCGCCGGCCACCGTTTCGATAATCTCTTCGAATGTGGCGTTCTGCGCTTCCAGGGCCAGGCATTCTTCGGCCAGTTTGTTTTTAACACATCGAACCGGATTACTCAAAGAATTCAACAGCAGGCAGGTTTCGGTTTCCTTGGTCTGAACCAACCGCTCCTTGATGGCATCATGAACCGGACATTCTTTGGTGGCAAAAAAGGCAGTTCCCATGAGCACGGCTTCCGCTCCCATGGCCATGGCACCCAAAAATCCCTTTCCATTGCAGATGCCGCCACCGGCAATCACCGGAATCTCGAGATCCGATACGGCCTTGGGAATCATAATGAAATTGGCAACACCGCCCATACCGATATGTCCGCCCGATCCATAACCTACAAGGGTGACGGCATCGACCCCGTGTTTCTGGGCACTCAGTGCATGTCGAACAGATGTCAGTTTGTGGATTACCTTGACATTGGCCTCCTTCAACTTGGGCAGCAGGGGTGCGGGGCTTGTTCCCGCGGTCTCCACGACCCTGACACCTTCCTCACAAAGCACATCGCAAAACTGCTGGGTCCTCTCGAGAATGCCGAATTCCGGAACCATGGAAAGATTGACACCAAAAGGCTTGTCCGTAAGTGTTCTTGTCAACCTTATTTCCTCGCGCAGATCCTCCGGTGTTTCCAGGGATTCGGCGGTGATGAATCCGATGCCTCCGGCATTTCCGATTTCAGCTACAAAGGCAGCACGGCTGAGCCACTGCATGCCACCGCACAAAATGGGATATTTGATTCCGAGCATTTCCGTTATTCGTGTTTTGAACATGTATTTCTCCTATTTCTTCGATTGTTTTAAGTTTTAGGTGTTAGGTTTTAAGCAACTGAATGGCTTACAAATACAGCATCCTAAAACCTAAATCTTAACACTTAAAACCAACTGTTTTCAACGTTGGGCCAAGGTCTTACCCTCCAAGCCTCGGACCCTATCTGCTAGTATGCTATGATGCTGGGAAGCTGGGATGCTACCATCAGCTGATAGCCTTCAGCTACCCTCGGACCCTTGTATCACCCTCGAACCCTCGGACCCTTATTTACTACTAAACGCCATCACAGCCTCAAAGAACTCGGGTGTAGTACAGCCGATGCTCTGGTTACGATTCTCAAGCGAAATCGCAGCCTCCAGGGAAGGCGCATCCAGATTCCGGCGAATGGCCTCTTTGGTCATCCTGAGACCGAAAGGCGTTTTCCCGAGCAGTGTGCGCGCGGTTTCCAGGGCCTTGTTCATGAGTTCCCCTTCCCCGGCCAGACAACTGGCAAGCCCGATCCGATGGGCTTCTTCCGCGCCGACAGTCCTGCCCGTCATCAATATTTCCGACGCCTTGGCGCTTCCCACCATTTTTGGCAGAAAATATGTCGTCCCCAATTCGCCACCGGACAGTCCGATATTGATAAAGGACGGTATAAATGTAGCAGAAGGACCCGCGATGATAATATCCGATGCCAGTGCCAGGCACATACCACCACCGGCAGCTGGTCCATTGACAGCGGCAATCACCGGTTGCGGCAGACGACGCATGCCGGTAATGACCCCTGAATATCGTTTCTGGATATGTTCCAGGTGCAGGGCAGCCGATGCAAATTTTTTCAGACTTTCCTCGCTCATAAGCTGTTTATCTCTGAGATCTGCTCCGGAGCAGAATCCCCGTCCGCTACCGGTCAAAATAAGCACCCGCACCTGATCATCCTTCTCTAACTCGCCATAAAGGGCATACAAATCGTCCAGCATCTGCAGACTTATGGCATTCAGACGGTCTGGCCGGTTCAAAGTGATCAGGCCCAGTCCCGGATCCGGTGTTTCGAACAATAGGGTTTGATAATTCATGAGATACCTCGTAGTTTTGCACTTCGTGCGATATTAGTCCTTCGGACGATATTTAGCCTTCGGCTGTAATTTACACTTCGTGCGAAATTTGTCCTGCGGACGATATTTAGCCTTCGGCTGTAATTTGCACTTCGTGCGTTATTTATCCTACGGACGACATTTGCGCTACGCGCGTCATTTCGCCTTCGGCTGTAATTTATGGTCATTTATCCTTCGAATGTCATTTGCCTTTCAGGCGTCATTTATTGTTGCCGATAGCTGATAGCTACAATTAATTACACGAAGTAAATGACCATTAATGACGCGTAGCAAATTACTCTTTATTGGCCCCTCTGACCCTTCAATCCTCCTCCCCCTCAGGCAGAAACCGGTCAATAAATCCCGTATCGAAGTCACCCCGGATAAAATCAGGATCATTCATGATGGTCAAATGAAAGGGTATGGTGGTTTTGACGGGTCCGATTACCAGCTCTTTTAGGGCACGTTTCATGATACGAATAGCACCGTTTCTTGTCAGGTCGAAGGAAACCAGTTTGGCGACGAGCGAGTCATAAAAAATAGGGAGCTCATACCCCTTGTACAGGTGTGTGTCAAACCTGACGCCGAAGCCTCCGGGTGCCCTGAATTTATCCACCTTCCCCGGTGACGGGAAAAAATGTTTCTGCGGGTCCTCTGCGTTGATCCGGCACTCGATAGCCCACCCGCGTTTCTGAATATCTTTCTCGCTGTATGACAAATGCTCACCGTTCGCCAGGAGAATTTGTTCCCGGACAAGATCGATACCCGTGGTCAATTCCGTAACGGGATGCTCCACCTGTATGCGTGAGTTCACTTCCATGAAATAGAAATGACCTTCACTATCCACAAGAAATTCGATGGTGCCCGCATTGACATAACCAACAGCCTTGGCCGCTGTGACCGCAGCCTCCCCCATGGCATCTCTCAGTTTTTGATCCAGAAAGGGGGATGGTGACTCTTCAATGAGTTTCTGGTAGCGCCGCTGGATGGTGCACTCGCGTTCACCCAGGTGGATGGTATGACCGGAAAGGTCCGCCAGAATCTGAAACTCGATGTGGCGCGGGTTTTGGATGACCTTTTCAATAAAAACCGCGTCGTTTCCAAAGGCAGCCCGGGCCTCCATCTTTGCAACGGAAAATTCTTCCGCAAGAACGGCGCTGTCCGCACAGATGCGGATACCTCGACCGCCCCCTCCGCCGGATGCCTTGACCATGACCGGGTAACCGATATCCCGGCTTACGGACATGGCTTCCTCCAGACTGTCCACACCGTTCTCGCTGCTCGGAATAACGGGCACACCCGCATCCATCATGACCTTCTTTGCCGCAATTTTGTCCCCGGCCAATCGCAGGTTATCGGGTGTCGGCCCGATAAAGATCAATCCGGCATCTTCGCAGGCTTCGGCAAAAGCGGCTTTTTCGGAAAGATATCCGTATCCCGGGTGAACAGCCGAGGCGTCGGTCTCTTTGGCGGCATCGATAATCTTCTCGATACTGAGATAGCTTTTAGCGCTAATGGGCGGCCCTATACAGACGGCTTCATCTGCCAGAGTTACGTGCAGAGAGTCCGCATCAGCTTCTGAATACACCGCAACCGCTTCAATACCAAGGTCGTGACATGCCCGAATGATTCGTACGGCAATTTCACCCCGGTTAGCCACGAGCAGCTTGGAAAACATCATGCCACCTCAATGATGAACATCAACTCTTCGTCCTTTAGGGGCGACTCATTTTCGGCAACCATTTGCACGATAGTCCCGTTAACGGGAGACTTCACCTTCTGGAACACCTTCATGGTTTCCAGGAGCCCGATGACCTGTTTCTTTTTTACCACATCGCCCACCTTCACATAGATTGGTTCTTCCGGCGACGGTCTGCTATAAAAAATACCCGACATGGGCGCCTTGACCTGCATCAGTTTTTTTGTTTCAGCCATGAATATCGTTCCTCCTTTAGCCTTCGGCTGTCATTTACACTTCGTGTGATATTAGTCCTTCGGACGACATTAGCGCTACGCGCGTCATTTATTGTTGCCGATAGCTGATGGCTACAATGAATGACACGAAGTAAATTACTACTAATTACGCGAAG
>JAOZSO010000379.1:3475-3972 GCA_029939655.1 Desulfobacterales bacterium | reverse complement strand
GTAGGTTTCACGACTACTTCTTTTTATCCGTTTCTTCCGTCTGCTCCTGCTCGATTGCAATCGCTGCGGCGGCGGCAACCTGTTGCAGCTTGTCATCAGTGTTTTCAGGTTTTGATGCGTTCTTCTTTTCCTCGGGCGGTATATAGACCGTGACATTCCGGTGCGCAAATTCAATGCCTTCTTCCTCGAAGGCCTCTCTCATGAGACGATACACTTCCTTACGGATAGCAAACTGTTCACCGGGCAGGGTCTTATACTTCACGCGCATTACCATGGCGGAATCTTCCATTTGACGAACACCCTGAGACTTGATGGGCGCGAGCAGTTTTGGCCCCAGTTCTTCGTTGTCCCGTATTTTCATGTAGACTTTCTTTTTAATGATTTTCCTGACTTTTTCCACATCCGTGTCGTATCGCATGCGAAAATCGAGTTTTGTGATGATGTAATCCCTGCTGAAATTGGTCACGGTTCCGATATTGCCGAAGGGAACGGTGTTC
>JAOZSO010000379.1:0-3465 GCA_029939655.1 Desulfobacterales bacterium | reverse complement strand
CGGTGTTCACCATGCCCCGTGGATGGCGCATTTTCATGGAGCGGATCGATAGTTGCTCGACCATGCCCTTGGTACCGCCGATATCGATGTAGTCACCAACCCGAAATGCATCATCCAGCATGAAAAATAACCCGGAAATGATATCTCTTACCAGGGTTTGTGCACCAAGCCCTATGGCCAGGCCCACAACCCCGGCACCGGCAATGAGCGGGCCGATATCCACGCCAAGACTTGCCAGGGCCACCAGGGTAGCCATAATGACAACAACACCTGAAAAGAACCGCCGCAGAATCAGCAGCAGGGTGGCCACGCGGCTGCCGCCGGCCCCGCCTTCCTCAAGTTCCTCACCGTCATCGGGCATTTCTGCATTGATTTTTTGCTGGATTTTGGCATTGATGATCTCCCAGCCCACATAACAAAGCGCCACGGTTACGAGTATGCTGAACAGCGCCCTTGAAATAGCTTGACCAACAGACAAATCGATACCCCATACCCGCTTCACCCAGAAAAGCGCATAAACCAGCAGTGCTATTCGCAGACCGGTTTTGATAATGGTTTTCATCCGGCCGACATAGATTAGTTGTGATGGTTCTTTTGCCTCGCCCGGATCGGCTTCCCCTGCAGCTTCTTCCTCCCCTGCAGCTTCTTCCTCCCCTGCAGCTTCTTCCTCCCCGGTGTCTGATTCGGCTGCCTCGTCGCCCGGCGTGGCCATGGACGTCGTCGGTTTCTCCCCGGACATTTCCTGGGCCATTCCAAAAATGGATTTCAGTGCTTTTCGCAATGACCAGTCTAATAAAATGTAAAGCCCGATGATCAAAAGGGTTTTTATTCCTAGAGCCCCACCCCGGCCTGAGATTATGCGTGAATAAATCGAAAATATCAGGAGGATCGCTACACCGAAAATGGCCATCTGAT
Source organism: Desulfobacterales bacterium (assembly GCA_029939655.1). Taxonomy (GTDB): domain Bacteria; phylum Desulfobacterota; class Desulfobacteria; order Desulfobacterales; family B30-G6; genus B30-G6. The sequence continues at coordinate 2,550 of JAOZSO010000379.1, read as the reverse complement.
GCCAACGTTCTGCCAGGCGCGAGACCAGACTGGTAGCTGGATATGCTCCGACCAGTGCTGCCGCCACCGGTTTTCTTTTTTGAAGAATCATGAAGACCAACATTCCGGCAAGAAAAAAACTTAACAGGGTGACCATCAAAAGATAATTGAGCTCACGCGTGCCTGCCAGACGAAATATGCCGAAGGTTATTAAACCAAAACTGCTGATTGTCATGAAAGCCAGCAGCCATCTGCTCAAATATCGGGCGGCATCGTCTGAAAGGGGTAAAATCCGTAACGCCGGGGCATCCACAGAAAAGAGAAATCGAGACAGCGCCGCAAACAAGCGGACAAAGACTATGGCCGCAAGATAAAATGACACGAGTATCCGTTGGCCAGGGGCATTGGCTAAAAAGGCATAGCTTATGACGAGAACAGTCACCGTGAAAAAACCGATGGAAAAGCAGTCCAGAACCGACCTGAGTGCCAAGCGTGCAAGGCGTCCGTACCATGAAGGCGGAACCGATTCTACAATCTGTTTCCGTGCCGAGCGCAGATAGCGCCTGAAAATCCAATCCAGGAGCATGGCCCCTGCAAATACAAAAAGCACGCCCAGGATCGTTTTAATAGGTTTTCCAGACTTCTCGCCTTTTCCCATTAATTTATAGATTGATGGATATTCTGCCTGGATATCGACGCCTTCAGAGGTTCTAAGCTCTTCGATACGTTCGCCGATGGAACTGATACGATTTCTCATGCCGTTGACAAACCCGGCAATCCCCCCTATTTTGTTGTTCTTTTTCGAGGCGAGCTGTTCCCTTGCAGCCTGGGTTTTAAGTTCATCGATGAGCATGCGTCTGACCTGATCATCACCCATGACGGCAATCACGCTGTCGATATCTTGCATGTCCACCTCAGCCGGCGCTTCCTTCGTGGGAGTTGTATCCGTACGCGCCTTAAGAAGAGCCAGCGGTTGAGCCACGGCCAATGAAATCGGAAGGCTGCCGGCTATTGACAGGGCAGCAACGGTCAGCATGATAAAAAACAGTTGTTTGACGGCAACCTTGAAAAAGGGTCGATTACACATTCAGTTTTCCTTTCTAAAGTTGATGAACTCGTAAAAAGTCCGAATTAGACGGTTTCGTAAAAAGTTCAAATTCAAGACGTACAAATTTTGGAATCATGAGGCGTACTTACTGTACGTTGAATGATTGCGAAATGCAGCACAACGCAGAAGTTGGGCTTTTTTATGAGACCGTCAAAATTGAAATGGCTGGGAAATGATCATCTGGGTAGTTAAACCCTCTTCTGAACCTGCGAAATCGATCCGCACCGTCATCCCCTTGGCCATTAGACGAACACCCAAACCCGCGTCAACCTTCATGTCCGAGTGCAGCCTGTCCATGTCCCACTCCGGAGCCACACGGCCCACTTCCACAAAAGGCACGATCTGTACCCACTGCACCCCAAGGTATTTCTGTATCCATTCCCATCTGTCAAACGGGTTCGACTTCAGCGTCAGTCTGAGTTCGGCACAGTAGTAAATAGCCGCGCGGTCACTGAATCGATTGGAAGGATAGCCCCGCATTCTCCATAGGCCGCCCAGGGTTGCCCCTGAATAAATTGGCGGCCGATTGTCGATGCTGTCGTCGCTTTTTTTATCAAAGGAAGGCGAGTAGGAGGTCCAGGCATCCAGGGCAAGAATGCGACCCGAAAACCACGATGTCATGGTCGATTCTCCCAGTTCAAAATACTGGTCTACCTCGCCCTCCATGGAAGTCCAGTCACCGGAACTGTTAAACTTGCCATAGTCTTCGGAATACTTCATCCGCCAGGAATTTCCTTTTTTTGGATTGGGATAAAAATCGCGGTTGTCCCAGTAAAAGCCGATATCCAGGCCGTTGGTCTTGACTTTTTCGTCGACATCGTCGCCGTCGACTTCCTGGGAACGGTAAAAGGGTCGGAGTTCCAGGTAGGTGAGCCCACTTGTAAAAGGATTCATTGACTCACCGCCGGTGGCCCCCTCGATCAAATGTCCCCCACTGACTTTGTAAGTACTGATGATGGTGTCTTTGGCGTGGCCCATGGGAAAGAGGTACTTGAATTTGAAACGGAAATAATTGTCCCAGCCGGATCCCTCTACATAATTATCCTCGTCGGAATCGTTGCTGCCGGCTTGTTCCCCGCGGTAATCAGGGTTGCCGTTTCCATAGCTTTCGGCGTCATTAAAATATCCCACGGACATAACCGGATCCATAAACCACCGCTGGGCGAACGGAATCTGCAGGTCTTTGCCGATGAGAAAAGACATGGCACTGCCGGTGGTGCCGCCAATGGTCGTAGACAGGAGGGTCGCCTGCTTTTGCGGCCAACCGGAGACACCATATACATATCCTGCAGCCGCTCCGAAACTCTCGTTGTAAAACAAAAAAGGAAGTTGAAGTTTGGTTGTTTTGGGCTCACCATCCGGTCCGACCATGACACCCACAGCATTGGCATTCATCACCGTGACAACCAGCAGGATCAATAAACTGATGCAGATACTCTTTGCCAGACTCATGTAGCCCCCCC
>JAOZSO010000378.1:3630-3978 GCA_029939655.1 Desulfobacterales bacterium | reverse complement strand
GAATTTGGTTGGTTGATCTATCAAGATACATGCTCAGGTTTCATTTTCTTCAGGAAAAGGCAATAAAAAAACCCTTTGCGCTCTTCGCGCCTTGGCGGTTCAAAATCAAGTTCTGCACGCTCCGCACGATGTCCCGTAATACTGAGACGAATCTCGATAATTGATGGACCGATTTTCAAGCAATATGATGGCAGCAAAATGGGATATAGGGCAAATATAGTTTTTGGTAATAGTGATGGAGCCGATTTTCGTTATCAGCTCCATTTTAGCGCGATAAAAAGCGATTAAAAAGGATATTCTACATCCGGTGTATCCTTTTTAGAGCGGTTCGCATTATCTTGTTGAACG
>JAOZSO010000378.1:0-3620 GCA_029939655.1 Desulfobacterales bacterium | reverse complement strand
GACCTTCAACTTTTTGTTTCCGATTTGATTTCCTTCGAGCAGCTTCTCCTTTATTTTGTCCTCACCTGAGACGAATCTTGATAATTGATGGACCGATTTTCAAGCAATGTGATGGTAATGAAAAAAGACGTAAGGCAATATAATTTGGGATAGCGGTGATGGAGCTGATTTTAGATATCAGCTCCATCTTAGATCCTGTTAAAAAGGATATTCTACATCCGGTGTATCTTTTTTAGAGCAGTTTGCATTATCTTGTTGAACGCATAAATCCAAAAAATCCTCATAGTACAGATCCCACAGGATCGATTCAAGTTCAGCCATATGTTCCCACATTTTAAAAGCGGTAATGATTTGCTTTTTTTTATTCATTTGTTTCTCCTTTTAGTGAGTTATTTTTCTTTTTGCGGCGGTTGCGAATAGGCGCTTGGCGTGAGAAGATTTGCAGGAAAAGTTTTTCGTCCATCTGGGTAAGCTCATTTTGTGCTGCAGAGGCAAGCAGTTCGGCAGCCATATTATTTAAAACGCGGATATTGCCGCCGGCATGCTCTACCACGGTTTGCTTGAGCCCGGAAGTCATCAAGTGCGGTGCTGCTGCCTGCTCTAAAGCGTGTTCAAGGTATTCGAGCAGATCAGATGGGCTATAGGGCTCCAACATCATGCGAAAGCGCATTCGGCTTCCCAGAGATACCAGGGCCGTTGAGCGGAAGCGCTCAGGCAGTCTGCTGTCACCGCACATCACCGTTGTCAGCAGGCACTTTGAATCAAAATGCACACTGGCCAACATGCGCAGTTCATTCATACAGCAGGTGATCATCTCCTGGGCTTCGTCAATGAGCAACAGCGGTCTAAAAAGGGTGCTTTTAATATGATTGTGCCAGCGTTGTCTGAGAGCCTTAAATCCGCCATAGCGATTGGCCGGCGACAGGTTGACACCGAACAAAGATCCCATTTCACGATAAAAATCATTCAGACTGCTCTGGGGACGTTCCATCACGCCCACCACCACATCGTCTAGACGATTTAGTCGATGGGCCAGAAGCTGCAAAACCTTTGATTTTCCAAGCCCCGGTTCTCCGCAGATAAGTGCAAAACCGCCATCGGTGACCAGATTTTCAAGACGAAAAGAGAAAATATCTATTCCCGGAGGCGGCCACAGTGCTTCTGGCGGAATGTCGGGCAAAAATGGATTATACTTAAGCCCGTACAGGGCCATCAGTTGTTTATTGTTCATCATTATTCTCCTTTAATTGATTAGCGTTTGACAACAAGCTTTCTTCCTTTGGGATATAGGCCGGCGGCAAGCCGCTGGCGGCATAATCGGCGAGCAATTTACGCAAAAGTGGCGGAATCGGGTCTGAATCGTCTATGACAGCGTCAGAGGCATCTTCAGCTACCGGTTGCAAGCTGCGCCGGTATCCGTTTGAGTTTTTGATTTTATCCTGGGGATAAATGCGGGCCAGCGGATTTGCTGTGCGTTGATCAACCAGATAGGCCATCGAAAGGTCCCAGCTGCGATAACGAACATGGACTTTTCGCAGATGACGAAAACGGGAAGGGATTTCAAAGCGAATATTGTTGATGCGGATGGTTCCGTCGCTTTGGCGCTGAGTTCGATTCTCCAAAATTGTAAAGGCCAGCCGTATCATCTCGGTGTCAGGCGATGGGCGAGATACATTCGGTCCCTTAACAAAACGCTCGACAGGAGCCTGGTTTATTTCTTCATGGCGACTGCGGTTATATTCCATTTCTATCCAAGCCTGGGAGGCCTGATTTAAAAACTCCAGTGTCAAAAGTTTAACCCTGGAAAGCATCTTGATCACCCGGCCTTCAAGCTGACCCCAGAAGGCCTCTTGTTTGCCGTTCTGATATGGACTGTAAGGCAGCGTTGTGTCATGTGTAATCCCCAGACGCACAAGACCGTTTTGGGTCTCGTCGGCGGTCATGGCCCCCCCGTTATCGGTCATCAGACTGCGAGGAAGGCCGCGCTTGTGAAATGCCTGCATCAAACCATGATATAGGGCCTGTGCAGTTTCATTCAGATACCACTGAATATGACAGCACAGCCTGGAGCGGTCATCGAGCACACACAATGCCACCGGTGTGTGCCATTGACCGTTGACATCGACGATGCGCCGTGCTTTGTGAAAATCCAGATGCCACAGGGCATTGACATATTCTGACTCAAAGCTTCGAACCTCGAACTGTTCAAGGCGCTGTGCGGCCAGTTTTTGCCCCGGACTCAGATTGCGCCGCTTTGATTTCTTTTTATACCAGCCACGCTGTTGCATTCGTCTGATGACCGTGGAATAGGACACAGGGTCTCCCAATTGGGGCTGTTGTTCAACCAGGGCTGCCAGATTATCCGAATGAAGTTTGTAGCTCCAGTCCGGGTAACGCTGATATTGGCTTTTCAAAGCGGCCAATAACTGCGGACTCATTGCTTTTGTTTTACCCGCGTCTGAGCGTAGCTTTCTATCCAGCGCCTTGATTGGATCCTCGGCGTTCAATGCCTTATAGTACCAGCGTTGAAGTGTTGAAACGCCAAATGTGATCCACTTGTCTTGGCTGGGATGACGATAATGCTGACTGGCAAGAATCTGGAGTTTTTTGCCCAACTGGCCTTTGCAAGGCGGTCTTGCCAGAAGTCCACCAATGATTGAAAAGCGTAGCTGCGCCCAGGTAATTACAGCAGTGTTGGATCTTTTACCCATGTTTGCGGCTCCTTTCTTGTGATTTGTGATTTTTAACTCAAAAACAACTCACTGAATTGTCGAACCGCTGATTATCACTTCAGATCTATAAAGGTCGATGCCCGTCTTTTGCGTGACGGCAAAGCCACCTCACGTTGCGTGGCTACCGATTTGTTCTGAGGCTAAAAACTTAAGGCATCCAATTAGGGCTTGCTGCGGGGATTGAAAATGTTTAAGAAAGTAATGGACTAATTCAGCGGGCAACTCGTTGTTGCTGACTGCCGAAGCCAGCCTGCCACGAAGCCGTTGCCACTGAGAACTGGCTGGGAATTGATCACGAAAATACGCAATCCAGCGTTTGAGAGTCTTGCGTGAAATTCCAAACATCTCTTTGATCTTACGAGCGCTTGGCCCATCGGGTCTGTTTTGCTTAAGGGTCATGACCACCAAAATTACGCAGCCCCAATAGACCCTGCGGCCCATGAAAAGGCATGATGGCGGTAATGTCCTGCATCGGCAGTCCGGCCGTCCACAGCATAGACTTTGCCGTACCAGGTACTCATCGGGGATATTTTTAGGACCACCTCGTGGTTTACGTTCGTAGTTGGATTGATGTAGGGGGCCGCCGCAGTATGGGCACCTGCCTTGTTGCAGCTGCTTGGCAAGATCGATATCAATGCGATGGAGGAGATAAAAAAGGCTGACTTTTTGAATAAGTTCTGGTAACATTTTTCCTGCCCTTGATCCTTTCGGGTATTTTGGGCAGGAGTCCCTTCAGGGGTATTGCCAAGATACGTGAGGGGACTCCTTACCTTTCCCTCACATACTTCGCAGATTTTATCTTATTTTTCCATCATTTATTGTGCTCAGGCTCATCTGGATTCGCTACGGTGAAAACAGTCACTGAATACTTCGTGGAACCCTTTGAGT
>JAOZSO010000377.1:0-3996 GCA_029939655.1 Desulfobacterales bacterium | reverse complement strand
TTACCATTCATGACCGAATCGACAACGGTCGAATTTGACAATAGGTTTCAGTTAAAAACCCTATACGACGTCAGCAAGGAACTGTTTGAAGCAAAAGACACCAAAACAGTTCTGCAAAACTTTCTACTCACCATTATCGGGTCCATGGGTGTTCTTGAAGGACTCATCGCCTTGCATGATAACCATTTGGACCGTATCGTGCCTATTATCGACAGGGGTTTCGATAAAGAAGCGCTGGGTGCATTGCACCAGACTTGTGCCCGGTTTTTTCGCACCAAAGACTTTCAGGATATCCTCAGCGCCTCCTTTGAAAAAAACAGGGGTGAATTTCCCGAAAAAATAAAAACGGTAATTCCTTTCGGTCTGGATAAAGACACCCGGGGTGTATTGCTCCTGGGAGATAAAATCAGTTCCAATCCTTTTGAAGAAAAGGATATCGATCTGCTGCTGACACTGACAAATCATCTTATTATCGCTTTGAGAAATTCCAAATTTCTGCAGCAGATGGAGCACCTCAACAAAGACCTGAAAAGAAAAAACCTGGACCTTGAAAACGCCTTCGAGGAGCTGGACCGGCGGGTCTATCATCTCAAAACGCTGAACGACGTCAGCCGGGATATCTTCAGTACGGTGGAATTTGATACCATCATCAATCATTTTCTGCTGATGATCATGGGCAATTTCGGTGTCATGCAGGGAGTTGTCATGATGACGTCCGGGGAAACGGACGACGTCACATTTTTCAAGGCCATGGGATACGATGAAGAAGAAACATCCCTGTTGAAAAGTGACGCAAAACGTCTCGTTCGGCAACACACACTGGATCATGAAGTAAATGGTCATTCTGCCCTGGTGAATCCTGAGGAGCTGGAACCGCTGGAGATCTGTGCCTTGCCATTCCAGGTGACGGATGACTGTTGCGGGTTCATGGGGCTGGGTTCCAAACTTATCGGCGAACCCTTTAATGAGGACGATAAAGAGCTCATGGGGACCCTTGTCAACAGCCTGGTGGTTTCCTTAAAGAATGCCCTCTCTTTTGAAAATATCAAACAGCTAAACCAGGATCTTCTGGAAAAGAATACCCAGCTCGAAAAAGCGCTCAAGGAACTAAAAGCCGCCCTGAGAAAAGTTGAGCTTCTGGAGAGTATTAAATCGAACTTGAGCAAATTTGTGCCCACGGCGGTAACCAGATTGGTGGAAAATGCTTCTTCATCCGAAATTCATCAAGCCCATGAGCAGGATATATCTGTCCTGTTTCTCGATATCGAGGGGTACACGAAAATTACGGATGAGATCGGCGCAACAAACGTAAACACTTTGATTGAAAAATATTTTTCCGTTTTCATGGATGCCATTTATGCCAATGACGGGGATGTTGTCGAGACGGCGGGGGATGGACTGATGGTCCTTTTTCTAGCGGTAGACGAAACGGAGAATGCCCTTCAAGCGGTACGAGCGGCACAGACAATTATGGAAAAGGCATGCTCCATAAACGATGACTGCACCATGGATTCTCAACGGTGTCTCGTGAATGTCGGGGTGGCTTCAGGAAAAGCCTTTGTGGGGGCGGCAAAATTTGAAAGTATTATCGGTTCGAGATGGGCCTACACAACACACGGAACGATCGTCAACGTTGCCGCCAGACTGTGCGGAAAGGCAAAAGGGGGCGATATCCTGGTTTCAAAAACGACGGTGGAACGAGTCAAAGAACAATTTTCGTTCGCTTCTATGGGGAGGTTTGCGCTCAAAAATTTGAGTGAGAAAGTGGATGTTTTTGCACTGAAATAGATTAATTGTTGACTTTAGAAACGGTGTACCCTAATGTTGAGCATCTGTTAAGATGCACTAATTATACAGGATGTTAGCCGAGTGGACAATGATAACGATGGTAAATAATCAGAACAATAGTACCGTACAGATTACCTTGAGCAACAGGATCGGGTACGAAAAAATTGCCATGGCGTGTTCAGCGTCATTTGCAGAAATGTTCGGTTTTTCCAATGACCGAATAGAAGATTTGAAAACCATCGTGGGGGAGGCATCAACAAATGCCATGGAGCACGGTAACCAAGGGCGTTTAGACGCCAGGGTCGTTGTATCCATGAGTTTTAAAGATGATACGATTTGCGTATCGGTTGCAGACGAAGGACCCGGCATCGGAAAGCAGCCCCCGCCGCCTGACATAGCACGAATCATTGAAAATAATGAGGCCATCTGCGGGTTTGGCTTGTTCTTGATTAAACAGCTTGCAGACAAGGTTGATTTCACGAAGAAACCAGACAATGGTCATGTGGTTCATATGGCACTCAACATGAAAGCGCAGGCTGATCATGCAGAATAAAAATGAGGTAACACTCAAAAAACAGGGTTCTGTCGTTATTTTCAATATTCAGGGAGACATAACATCCTTTTCAGAACCATTCTTGAATCAAGCCTACAAAGAAGCCAATGACCAGGGAACCGAAAAAATATTACTCAATCTTGAAGAAGGTGCCTATATCAACAGCGGCGGCATCGCCGTCCTGATCCAGATTCTTGCCCAGACCAAAAAGAACAACCAACAGATCAGCATTACGGGTCTGTCCGAGCATTTCAAAAAAATATTCAACATGGTGGGTATCACCAAGTTTGCCGACATACATAATGATGTTGAGAGTGCCATAGCAGTTATGTCCAAATGATCCTCCTGAAATCTGTCGACGTCATCATCTACTGAACAATTGAAGTTCCATCAGATATTATCCACCAATAAAAAAATATTCCATTAATTTTGATCTAAATCCTCCACCTTTGGTGGAGGACCAGGAAAGGTTCTACCAATCCGGTGAAGATTATTACTCCAGTAGTTAAATACTCTACGATTGTCATTCCCGCGGAGGCGGGAATCCAGAAAGGCACTGGATACCGGATCAAGTCCGGCATGACGGAGTTGGCTATTTCGCCAGGTTAATAAAAAAGCCAATGCCCAATGTCGAACAAGGAATATTGAATAATGGAGTGTTGAATCGCCGCGCTCTTTCTTTTTTATCAATTGCTGACAACTTTCACTTCAAAAGTCATGTAATCGATATTCGATATTTGGATATTCCAGCCCCCTTCGAGGGGGCGTCTTGAGCCCACCCGCTCTGCGGGTGGAGATTCAGTTTATTAAACCCCCATATTCTATACTGGGTCTATAGGCAAAAATTGGGGGTTGCCGTCATGTTCGTATAGGAATATGCTTACAGTGCCATTAAAATCAGGAGGTCCAAAAGGGATGAGCAATGTAAATGTGTTGGATGGGAAATGGCTCTTGATCGTAGATGATGAACCGGATGTCTTGGAAACCCTGACAGACATTCTGGACATGTGTCGAATAGACACGGCACCTGATTTTGAATCGGCGAATAAATTCCTGTCAAAAAACAGTTATGATGCCGCTGTTTTCGATATCATGGGTGTAGATGGGTATAAGCTTTTAGAGATTGCCAATCAAAAAAATATTCCTGCCCTGATGCTCACCGCGCACGCCCTCTCACCGGAAAACCTGATCATATCCATTACAAAGGGAGCCCGGGCCTATCTTCCCAAAGATCGGATGATCGATATCGAATCCTTTCTTGAGGATTTGATTGATACACCGGCTGTTAAACCCAAGAAAAACGCCCATTGGTTTTCAAAGCTGAAACCGGATTTTGACCAGACATTTGGAAAAGGATGGCGTGAAAAAGACCGCCCATTCTGGCAGGATTTTGATAAAACCCTGGTCCACTCAAGGGAAGAGTTGGAGAACATACTATAACTTCTATGAAATAATTAAATTTCTGACTATGTAAAATATTTCATAAATTCAGCTCTATACCAACAGATAGAAATTAAGCATATGTATAACTATCTAATAATACACAATGAATTAATTTAAAGATAATGAAATATGTTGTGCATGATTTTTGCATTAGATTTAAGGGATTTAACAGCACACTTCAAAATGACTTCGAGTAACTTTCTCTTTTGGGC
>JAOZSO010000376.1:0-4015 GCA_029939655.1 Desulfobacterales bacterium | reverse complement strand
GCAGCTCTTGGTTTTTCACCAATAAGTTTTGCCAGATCGTTGAAATAGAACTTGGATTTCACTTTTTGTTTCTTTGTCAGTCCTGCTACAACCAGCCCTTTTGCCTCTTCGTAATCCATTGCTTAACCCCTTTTATATGATTGACCGGGAGGCCCTTATCCAGGGCCTCCCATTGGAATTACATCAATTAAAACTTGAATTGTGTCGTCTGACGCCAGGTAAAATAGGCTGGATCACGGAAATCATCGATGAGATGATGGGTAAATGGAAGTTCGCATTTTTCGAAAAAGCGCTCCCATCCGATCCGTTCCGCCCAGTCACCGAGACGCTCATATTTGTGGGCGTCAGCTGAATAAGCATCCACAATATTTTTAATGGTTTCGGTTGTTTTTGGCCAGCGCGGTGCTTCGTTGGGGATAAATGCGACAACGACTTTCGAGAATTTGGGCGCGCTGATACGGTTGGAAACCTTACCGCCCGCCATGAGCACGATGCCGTCGCCTTCCGTATCTGCCAACGGCATGGAGGGGCACATGGTGTAGCAGTTACCGCAGAACATGCATCGCTCGTTCTTTACGGCCACGCTCTTCAATGTTGCGCCACCCACTTCCACTTTAGCCGGTTTGATGGCCGCTGTCGGACATGCCGCAATCGCCAACGGAATTTCACACATCTTGTCCAGGTACTCATGGTCCAACATGGGGGGCTTGCGGTGATATCCAAGGATAGCGATATCGGAGCAATGCACCGCACCGCACATATTCAAGCAGCATGCCAGTGAGACACGCAGCTGGGCCGGCAGTCGGTGATCTTTAAAGTCCTCAAAGAGCACGTCCATGGTTGCCTTGACCGGCCCGGAGGCATCGGTGGCAGGTGTATGACAGTGAATCCATCCCTGGGTGTGAATAATGTTTGTCACGCCGGCGCCGGTGCCGCCAACGGGAAACTTGAAGCTTCCGCCGTCAAATTTCCGACTTTCAAGGTCCTGCACCAGTGGATCGACCTTGCTTTTGCTGTCCACCATGAATTCGATATTGTTACGCGTTGTAAACCGTAGATGTCCGTCACAATGCTTATCAGCAATTTCGCAAATCTCACGGATGTGAGTTACGCTCATGAGCCGGCATCCACCGACCCTCACGGTGTAAACTTCATCGCCGGATTCAGCAACATGAACCAAAACACCAGGCGCCAAAATTTCATGGTAAAGCCATTTACCCTTGTTCTTTGCAATAACCGGAGGGTAAAATTCATTGAATTTTCTCGGCCCGATGTCGGTGATCCGGTCTGTCATCGGTTTGTCCGGATTATAACCTGAAGATATAAATGCCATGGTTTTCCCCTCCTATCTTAGATGGTCTTTTCTGAATTCGTTAATGTCTCGCTCAAATCCGCCTTCAACTTCCTCTTCTTTCCAGAAAATGTACGGATTTGTTCGCGGCTCCTGCACCATTCGCGGATCAGGATCAAAACCAGTCACTTCGAGCAGTTTCTGAAAACCCTGCCGTTTCATGAGTTCACCAAGTCGCTCGCGATTCTTTCCTTCTTCCATCCACCAATCCCAGATAGGTTCTATGACGGTTTCTTTTATCTCATCATACGGTTCTTCGACTTTGATAAACGGAACGATGAGTGACCCCATTTGTGCACCATCCAAAATCGGCGCCTTGGCACCGGCCAGGATGGAACATCCCCTGTCATTGCCTATTCTGAGCGCTCGCGGCATGACATTGATGCAGTGCATACAACGGGTACATTCCCTATTGTCGATCTTAAGTTCCTTGCCATCCATCCACATACATTGTGTCGGGCAAAGACCGATGACTTCCTTCTCAATATCAAAGGCACCCCAATCACGACCGGAATGGGCACCCCCGTTAGGTGGAATTTCACCGCCGACATAGGCCTGTAAAGCTTTCTGATCGATGCGAATATCGTCGCGCCAGGTACCGACAAATGACAGGTCCGCACGTGCAATGGAGGCCACGCAGCAGTTGGGACATCCGTCAAATTTAAACTTGAATTTATAGGGAAAGGCCGGACGATGGAGTTCGTCCTGATATTCAACGGTAAGATCATGACAGATTGCCTGGGTGTCAAAACAGGCGTATTCGCATCGGGCCTGCCCGATACAATCGGACGGCGTCCTCAAATTGGAGCCCGATCCACCCAAATCCTGATTCAGATTATGGGTCAATTCAAAAAATATTTCTTCCAGTTGCGGCGTGGTCGTCCCCAGAAAAATAATGTCACCGGTGGATCCGTGCATGTTGGTGATGCCACTGCCCCGGCGTTCCCATAAATCACAAATGCTTTCCAAATATTTGGTTGTATAGAATTTTCCCGCCGGCTGACTTACCCGCATTGTATGAAAATGAGCCACCCCAGGAAACATTTCAGGCTGGTCACAGTACCGTCCAATAACGCCACCGCCATAACCGAATACACCGACAATACCACCATGTTTCCAATGGGTTCTACCGTGTTTGAATGAGAGCTCAAGTACACCTAAAAGATCTTCAACAACATCTACGGGAATTTGATAGTCAACGCTCTTTTCATTGTTAGCCCGTGATGTAGCTTCTTGCTTGAGATCGGATACAAAACTTGGCCAGGGCCCAGTTTCAAGCTGATCCAACAAAGGGGTTTCATGCTTTGCCATCTTTTTACCTCCATTCTAGTTTATATTTAACCTAACTGCCTGAAAAATATCGACCTACCCTTATCGGGTTGATTGTCGTCACCTCCTCTCAATTTGGCTTTATCTTTTTAATTTATACAGGATATCGATCCGTTGTATTATTTTTTCAGCTAAAAGATTCCTATAAAATTAATCTTGTACCTTGTCAATAAAAATCCATGGTTTCATTCAGTTAAAGAACTTACGGATCGAGGATGCCCGGCATCATTTTTAGAAAGACATTGGTATGGTTTTTCAGGTGGGACTTTACCACTGCTTGATCGGGGTTCGTGACGCCCATTCGGCTCATGATGGCTTCGAACAAATTAAAAAAATCCTCATCAGGAATGCCTTTGAGAAATGCTTTGAACGTGTCCACAAATGTGACCGGAATGGCGGTTTTCATCGTTGCCAATCGAAGGCCTTTGAAAAAGCCTTTTAAAATTCCTTCAATCGCAAAATCATCGATCCACGATATCTCCCCGACACCATCGATGCGATCGATACGCATCCGGATCGAAATATTTAATAAGAATAGCAGTAATGCATTCGCAATAGCGACTATGTCGTTATCCGTTTGTTTTAAAAACCGCTCGTAACGCCTCACGGTTATCAATTTCACCCTCGGTTCAGCCGTATCCAGGTTGACCACGAAATCTCCGGCGGCATGATGCCATGAAAAAACCTGCTCGTATGTTTCCAAATTATAGTATGCCGTTAAAATAGCCGTTGCATTTTCATATAACTTCGTTGCCTGTTCTTTCGATAGAAAAAAATTTCCCTTTTGTGTATCCCAAACCGCAATCCGGCTTGTGTGGTGGTCTCCTTTTTCTGAAACATGGAATTCATGATATCCTTCAAACCATTCCCCAAGGAACATCCGAACCTGTCTGTTGTCATCAATTTGAACACAACCATATTCATAAACTTTTGGTATAAAATCAAACAAATAGCTTTTGTGGAGTCGTTTTAAATTGCGATATTCTCCTTCCAGATATTCCTTACCGACGCTTGATACCGCCACATTCAGAACGAACACGACCCGCTTTTCATCCACGGTTGTCACAACCCTCGCAGGATGGTAAAACTCACCATGTTTTTCAAGGTAGATCCTAACTTCTTTGAGTGCTTTGGGGAGAATTTTTCGGTTTAGGATTGAAGACGCAGCCTTGCAGACAGTTTTATAGGATTGCGCGGAAAGGAATTCTGTAACAGCCTTAAAATACTCAGCATATGTTATGGCTATGCCTTCAGCCGGTTTAATCTGCCGGGAGTCCGGGTTCCGGCTTGAGGGTATGGCCGCATCCCATAGGAAAATATTTTTATGAACAGGAT
>JAOZSO010000375.1:0-4025 GCA_029939655.1 Desulfobacterales bacterium | reverse complement strand
AGCCTGTTTTTGTCTTAAAACCTACAAAGATGGGTTAAGGTCTGGAAAGCCTCTATATATTCCATGCAATAGCTATCTTTGTCCATGAGTGTCTCTCTTTATAGGGGGAAAGGGGGGGCTAAAAGGGATTATGCTTGTATACTTTGTCAACAACGTTAATAATCGCACCCAATAATCGCACCAAATTCTTTTTCTGCTCAAATAATATGTTGATAAATTTAAAATTCAACTTTAGATTTGTCCTATTATGATAGATCCTTGAGTAGATCGATTTTAAATCGTTTGATCTGTTTCCAGACGGTCACCCGGCTTACACCCAGGAGTCGGGCTGTTTCGGACCGGTTGCCCCGAGTCTGGCGAAGGGCCATAATCAGAGCCGCCTTTTTCGCAGAATTATTTCCCCTTCCAGGAAAATTAATCTTTTCCCCAAGCTCGACACATTCCGGTGAAGTACCGGCGATTTTCGGTGGTAGATGATTGACGCCGATTCCACCACTGGAACAAAGAACAAATGCATATTCGATGGCATTGCGCAGTTCGCGAACATTTCCAGGCCATTCGTAAGCCGTAATTTTTTCGATGGCTTCCGGTGTCATGCCCAGAATTGTTTTGCCGCTCTTTTGGTTGTTGAGTCGGATAAAATTCTGAACAAGGCTTGGAATATCCTCTACATGTTCCTTAAGTGGCGGGCAGTTGATGGGGAACACGTTGATACGGAAATACAGGTCATCCCGAAACCGGTCTTGGTTGACCAACGACTCCAGGTCTTTGTTGGTTGCCGAGAGAATCCTTACATCAACCTTTATGGGATGGTTATCACCGACCTTTTCGATCTCCTTCTCTTCCAGGGTTCGCAACAGCTTGACCTGGATGGTCGGACTGATATCACCTATTTCATCCAGAAAGATAGTGCCGCCATGCGCGGCCTCAAAACGACCGATTCTAGTTTTTTCCGCTCCCGAGTAGGCGCCCCTAACATGCCCGAACAATTCACTTTCCAGCAGGTTTTCGTTCAAAGCCGAACAATTTACTTTGACAAAAGGATTTTGTTTGCGATCGCTGGCCTCGTGAATGGCGCGGGCCACCAGTTCTTTACCGGTTCCGCTTGGGCCACTGATAATCACGGGGGCCTCTGTCAGGGCAACGTTTTCAATGAGTTCGAAGAGATTTTGCATGACAGGTGATTTCCCGATCAAACCGTGAAATCCCTCTTCTAGATGCAGGCTTCTGCGCAGTTGTGAAATTTCAAACTGCTGTGATACCAGGGCGGACATGTCGGTCAGGGTCTCGACGGCGCCGATGATCATTTTGTTTTCGTCATAAAGAATGGTAGCATTTTTTATGACGTTTACCGATCGCTTGTCCTTGTTTGTGATCAGGCACTTCTTGGCTTTGACGTTTCCTTTTGCGAAAAGGCCGCACCATTTCTCCGCATCACCTTTACCGAAAATATCACATCCGTTACAGTTCAGTACCCGACAGGATCTGCCGATCAGTTCATCTGCCTTGTAACCGGTCAGTTGCTCCGCGGCAGGGTTTACAGCCAACACTTTTCCGCCGGGGTTCACAACCATGACGCCATCCTGAAGGGTGTCGACGATGGTTTTCCAGTATTTTGATATGTCCATTTGCACTCCCGATGTTAATCCAGTCTGAAAAAGTTAACAAATGTAAATATAGTGCAGGCTCTATAAAAAAGCAAGCGGGCATAAAAGAATAATTATATATTTTAAATCAATATGTTATAAAGTTTATCGAAATTGGTATGGACATTGCTATTACAAACCGAAAGGATCTTCACATTAACATATAAAAGATTTTATACGGTACGACGTTGTTGCTATGGCAAAGGTATTACACATTCTAAAATGCAAGCCGGATGAAAGCGTTGCAAAGTTAATCGAAGCCTCGGCTGCCGAGGATGAAATCGCTGTGGTGAGTCTTTATCAGGATGAAGTATCCGGCACTGCGGTCAACTGGTCTCACCTGGTGAAGGACATCTTTGCCTATGACCGGGTTATTTGCTGGTGGTAAACCCCGACGTCGGAAAAACCCTGGGTATCATCGTCAACTCGAACAGGTATTTCGGTTTTGTTGAAAAACTGGCTGATGCCGCATTGGGCCAGGAGAAACAGGTCAGGATTCACCTGTTGGGGTCGGGATGTGAGTTCATTAAAACCGATGCATGCATGCGCCTGTGTCGTTTGGCCCGGGTGACCCTGTGCACACTTACCGCACAGCAGAATGCTGTAAAACCTTTCGATCGTCATCAGCCTGGCGTCGTAGTTGTTCCGCCCCAGGAGCTGTCTTTGATTTTGCAGGATTGCTACCGATACGTTGTTTTCTAATCCGTCATAAAAAAAGGTGGCTTCTCCAGCCCATGGGAAGGTGAGGTCACCATTTATCCAGTGGACCAGCCCATCAAGTTAATGGTGGAAGTGTTAACGGTCATGGTTAACATATGTTAATTAATATGTAACCCTTATAGGTCTGTAGTTTTTTAGAGATTTAAAAAATACTTTGGTTACAGTAAGTTATAACTATTTTTGTTTTTTTGTCTAACTGGCATACAGGTTGCTATTAACTTGAATGACAAAAAAACAATCGTTCAGATTTAATGCTATATTTTAAATCGGGGGGTAATCAAATGAAAAAGAAAATCGTATCAATTGTGGTGGCTATCCTGGTGTCTGTGTGTTTTGTGGGCACAAGTCTGGCCATGGAAACGGGCAATAAACGTAAAGGAAAATACACTTACAGAAAGCTCTACAAGGCCTGCATGACCAGGGGTGAGGTCGATTCACCCAAACCGACTATAAATCCCGATGCTCACACTCAGGCCGAGTGGGAGCAGATTTTCGACAAGAAGGAGTTTGCTGAATTTGGTTGTCAAGAAGAGTGGAGTAGCGTCAGCGATAAGGATCTGGTGGATATTTTCACCTATCTTTATGAACATGGTTCTGACTCGCCCACACCTGCAAAATGTAAATAAAGGAGGTTACACATGTCAGTAAGAAAAAGATTGTTGGTGGTGTCTGTTCTTGCAGCGCTGCTGCTGGTGGGTTTTGGTTGCGCCTCGGCGCCCAAAGCACCCGAAGCCGCAAGCACTGTGCAAGACACTTCCTGGAAATTTCACGATATCGTTGACGTGGCATTTGTTCAGCAGTATGCCAAGGTGCCGGTGCCTGCCGACACGATGATCATCGATTCAAGGCCCAAGCGTCCCAAATATGACAAGGGTTACATTCCTTCCGCCGTCAGCATCCCGGACAGCAAGTTCGAAACCATGCTGAGCAGTCTGCCGGAGAATAAGGAATCCTTGCTTATTTTCTATTGCCAGGGCCCCACTTGAAAGCTGAGTCACAAATCTGCCTGGAAGGCAGAAAAACTCGGTTACAAGAACGTCAAAGTATTTGAAGACGGATTCCCAGTATGGAAAAGCGCCCCCGGCAACTACTATGCTGTCGAGATCAGTGTGGTCAAAAAACTGGTCGAATCCAATGCCAATGTTGTGATTATCGATTCACGACCCAAGCGCCCCAAGTATGACAAAGGTCACATTCCCGGCGCCATCAGTATGCCCGACAGCAAGTTCGATGAGTTGAAAGGCAACCTTCCCGGTGATAAAAGTATACCGCTGGTTTTCTACTGCGGTGGCTACACCTGAAAGCTGGCTCATAAATCCGCCAGGAAGGCGGTTCAGCTAGGCTACAAAGATGTTATGGTGTTTGCCGCGGGATACCCGGCATGGAAAAAGGAAATGGCAGCAGCAGCGCCGGCCAAGGTAACAGCCGGTGCAGAAGAGGGTACCATCGCTATTGCTGCCTTTGAAAAAATCATAAAGGAAAACCCTGCAAGCATCATGTTGATCGATGTTCGCGATCCGGATGAGTTTGCCGCCGGAAGTTTTAAAACGGCTGTTAATATTCCTACGGATGAGCTCGAAGGGAAAATCAGTTCCCTGCCGTCGGACAAACCCGTCGTTTTTGTCTGCTCTACCGGCGCCAGAAGCGGTGAAGCCTAAT
>JAOZSO010000374.1:0-4035 GCA_029939655.1 Desulfobacterales bacterium | reverse complement strand
ACATTTATATCGCGAGCAGCATAAAAATCTCCGAAACGCATGCTGACATCGGCTAGGTTAACATCTTGTCCCATACGATAAAGTCCTTACTTGGTATGTTGTTTTGAGACAGTGGTTTCAATTTTCTCAGTGACAACAAACAGTCAGCACACCCTGTTTCGGAAAACCCCGGAACAGGGTGTGGGTATTTTCTCATAAAAGTTAGGCGGCCTGGAATTTATCCCTGTATTCGGTACGCGCAGGAACAAACCACGGTGCCTCGGAAACATACCACCACAGTTTTTCAAGCGCATCTCCCGGATAAGCTTCCTTGAAACCCTGCTTGGTCTTTTCATCCAGCAGATCGGCTGCGCCTTTTACAACACTGTTGTAACCGGTGCTTTTGGCCATGACAGCGCCGGCTTCGGCTGTATAAGCCCAGTTGATCCAGGCATAGGCCTGCTCGAGATTCTCGGCGTTCTTGACGATGCCCATGGAGTCAACCCAGGTCATGGCGCCTTCCTTGGGGGCCATGTAGGTAACGGGTTTACCTTCCTTTTTCATGGTCAGGATTGGGCCGTCCCAGGTCTGGCCGATCAGGCAGCCGTTCTGCAAAAATGCCAATTGGTGATCCTGGGCGTTATTCCAGAACATCTTGATGTTTTGTTTTTTGGAGATCAAAAACGTGAGGATTTGATCATAGACTTTGCGCATTTTTGTTTCATCGCGATAGGTATCAAACATCCTGTCAGAGGGAACCTTACCGATGGCATCCAGGTATAACCCGGCGCCGATAAAAACCGAATGGGGCCGGCATGTCACCTTCTGAGCGAATTGGGGTTCCCACAGGTTGCCATAGGAAAGTTCACCATATTTATAATTAAGTTTGTCGGTGTTAAAGGCGATCGCCTCTGTGCCCCAGTCATAGGGAAGGCCGACGCGTTTGCCACGAATTACACCGCCTTGTTCTTTGGATGATTCATAGAAGGAGGGTTCAAGGTTATTCAGGTTGGTAATTTTGCCTTCATCCATCGCCTGGTACAGTTCAAATTCCATGTGCAGTTCGTATTCGGTCAGGGAGGGCTGGGCAATGTCGAATCCCTTGGCGCGCGCCGCACGCAGTTTGTTCATACACTCCTGGTTGGAGGAGTAGTTGGTTACCTTGACCTTGATACCGGTGGCTTTTTCAAAGGCTTTGATGACCTCGGGTTTTGAATAATCCGGCCAGGTAAAAAGATTAAGTTTTCCGGAAGATGACAGGGCATCTTTGATAAACCAGGGCCCCATACTTGCAGTCGCAAAAACGCCCAGGCCCATGGCCGCCGATTTTTTCATAAATGACCGACGGGTAATGGTGCTGGGGCTTTTTTCTTTTTGACAGGTTTTTTTCATTTTCATGTCCTCCTTTTAGGTGTGAGAATAAATTGTGAAAATAAAAATGAGGTGAGGCGAATAATATGATTGAGCTTGGCCTCTGCCGGCATTGCACCGGCAATGGGTAACGTCGGTTTACTGAACACGGATTACAATATACAAAAAGAATAAATTTTATTCAATATTTTATTTTAAATCAGTCTTATACTCGGACAATCCGGAAGCTGAATGACAATCTTCATTACAGGATCTTTCTTGCACAACGGCCACAAAATATCGATAGAAGTAATTTTGCAACGAAATATTTCGTTTATCGCAAAATGTCAAGCACTATTTTACGTTAATTTGATTTACCATATTCTTTATTGTTGACATCCTTGTTTGTCGAAAATATATTGAAACTTGGAAAATAGCGAAACCCTGGAAGAAAAGACGGGATTTACAAAGATTGCATATCAGAAAGGTTGGGCTGTTATGGTCAAATCACAAAAATTTCTGCCCGATAATATTGACCGGCAAATCATTGCCGAGCTTCAAAAAAACGGCAGGGCATCATTCAAGAACATCGCCGGGAAGCTGGATCTTTCCGACGGTACCATCCGGCTGAGAGTAGGAAAGATGATCTCCGAGGGCCTGCTTAAAATCACGGCTCAAGTGAATCCACTCTATTTTGAAAACAGCATCGTTGCACTGGTGGGCATGAGTCTGGAAAAAAGGGATCATCGCCAGATTATGGAAAAAATCGCTCGGTTGAGCGGTGTCAAATCGGTGATTAATTCCACCGGGCGTCACGATCTTTTAGCGGAAGTTTTTTTCCATTCCCGCGAAGAACTACGATCTTTTTTGATGGAAGATCTCAACCAGATCGGCGGGATACTGTCTTCAGAAACATTTATCTACCTGGATGCCATCCGAAAGTGGGCGGATTTTTTTTAGCAGTCGATACAAGAGGAGATTCGTATGAGGGCATTGGTCAAAGCCGCGCCGGAGCCCGGTCTTTGGCTGCAGGAGGTGCCGGAACCGGTTTTAAGCGGGAACGATATTCGCATCAAAATTCAGCAGACAGCCATATGCGGGACGGACCTGCATATTTTCAACTGGGATGAATGGTCCCAAAAAACCATTGAAACCCCAATGATTATCGGTCATGAGTTTGTCGGAATCGTGGATCGTGTTGGCAGAGAGGTCACCGGTATAAGGGTAGGCGACCGTGTTTCAGGGGAGGGCCACATCACCTGCAGTTACTGCCGAAACTGCCGGGCCAGCAAACGCCATCTGTGCCGCAATGCAGTTGGGGTCGGGGTTAATCGTAGCGGTGCTTTTGCCGAATATCTGTCCATTCCCGCGGGCAACGCCTTTCACCTACCTGATAATATTGAAGACGAAATTGCCACCATCCTCGACCCTTTTGGGAACGCAGCCCATACGGCCCTGTCGTTTAACCTGGTGGGGGAGGATGTCCTGATTACCGGTGCCGGACCCATCGGAATCATGGCCGCGGCACTGGCCGGACATGTTGGGGCCCGATTTGTTGTGATTACCGATGTGAATGACTATCGCCTGAAACTGGCATCAAAGCTTGGCGATTTTCGCACGGTGAATGTCAGCCGGGAGCGAATCAGGGATGTGCAGAAAGAACTGGGCATGCGCGAGGGATTTGATGTGGGTCTGGAGATGTCGGGCGTTCCAGGCGCATTTCACGAAATGCTCGAAAATATGAACCACGGTGGTGAAATCGCCATGCTCGGCATTTACGCCAAGCCGCTGCCCCTGGACACGGACCAGGTGATTTTCAAGGGGCTGACCCTCAAGGGGATCTATGGCCGGGAAATATTCGAGACCTGGTACAAGATGGTCAGCATTCTACAGTCCGGGTTGAATATCCGTCCGATCATTACCCATCGGTTTCCCGTAGACGACTTTCAGAAAGGGTTTGATGTCATGAACAGCGGGTATTCGGGAAAGGTCGTTTTGAATTGGAAATAAGGCATCCCAATAATTATGGGTTTGCATTTGTATTGACCGCTGGAGTCTTCAGTACGTCTTTTTCTGCAAGGTGTCTGCCTTTTTTGTAAAATCCTGTCTAAAAGACCAGTTCCTCTTTGAAGCGCAACATGCCCTCCTCCGGAAAGATCCGTACCAGATACAGGTGCATATTCTTGCTGCCAAAATCTTCATAGTACAGAAACATGTTGTCATCGTGCGCATGATTGCAGGAGGACAGAGTGCCGCACATAAACTGGGTAAAGGAATGCCCGTGATATAGATTTGTGGTTCTCATCAGTTCAAGTTGATGGGTATGGCCGCAAAAGATGTTTTCGATATTATGCTTATTTACAAAAGCAATCAGACGGGAGGAATTTTCTAGAGGCGCCTCGTCGGTACCTAAAATGGAATGATGGATCAGCAGCAGCGGCAGGTCATATTCCATCTGATTGATTTTCTCTGAAACCGCATGCAGAACCTCTTTCTCAACAAACCCATCATCACTGTAAAGTTCATTGGAATCAATACCGATAATCAGTACGGAGTTTCTATTTATCGAAATGGATTTGATAAAATTTATATCGGTAAAATTTTCACGGACCTTAGTTATTTCCCTGTTCAAAAAGAGATGTTTCTTTCTGGGTTTCGTTATTTCAGACGGGGAGATGACCTCGGTGTTGTTAATATATTTCCGGT
>JAOZSO010000034.1:8659-14937 GCA_029939655.1 Desulfobacterales bacterium | reverse complement strand
TCGAATTCCCAGTTGTCCTTGTTGCCCACACCCACGGTGTCTATGTGAGCGTCCATGGCAATCAACCGCTTGCCGTTGCCGATGGTGCCCAGGACGTTACCCATGGGATCGATTTCCACTTTATCGAATCCAACCTTCTCCATCTCTTCCTTGATTCGCAGGACAACCGCCTTTTCCCGGCAGCTCTCACTGGGCAGCTTGATCATGTCTCTCAAAAACCGGGTCATTTCGGGTTTGTAGTTTTCGGATAGGTCATTGATCTTATTAAAATCAAGCTGTGTCATTGGTCTGTCTCCTCTCCATGGATGGATATTTCCCGTGCCAGATAATCTCCCGATAGTTGACCGGATCCGTAGCGCCTTCAGTATTAAAACATAGCATAGTGGAATCCCGATCGATCCCAAGAGCGTCTTTGAGATCCTCAAAATCAGCATTGTTGGCCAACATCTCCATCAATCCGACTCCCAGCGAACCCGATTCACCTGCTTCCACCGGGGTGTCCCCGCGCAATGGATTGGCCAGGATCCGCATGCCGTTGGATGCCAGAAAATCGGCGCAGCTTACATAACCGCTGGGAACGTCGCGCAGAATCTCCCAGGACAGGGGGTTGGGCTCGCCGCAGGCCAGGCCTGCCATAATGGTCTGCAGGTTGCCTTTAACTGCGTGGGGCTTGCCGTCTCCGGCAGCGGTCGAAGCAAAGATACAGGCTGCATTATTGGGTTCCATGATGATGAACTTGGGTCGCGGTTCCCGGTACGCCTGGGCCAGGTATCCCACCACGGCCCCGGCAAGCGACCCCACCCCGGCCTGGACGAAGATGTGGGTGGGGTGGGCATCTTCGGCCCGCAACTGATCCACTGCCTCGGCACACATGGTCAAATACCCCTGCATAACCCACAAAGGAGCTTCAGAATAGCCCTCCCAGGCTGTATCCTGGATCATATTCCAACCATTTTCATCCGCCATGCGGCAGGCCAGTCGGACCGCGTCGTCATAGTTGAGATCGGTAACCTCCACCTCGGCCCCGTGGGAACGGATGGCCGCCACCCGGGCCGGGGCGGATCCCTTGGGCATGTAGATCACCGCCTTTTGCCCCAGCCGTTCCGCGGCCCATGCCACGCCCCGGCCGTGGTTGCCGTCGGTGGCCGTGGTCAGGGTGATCTGTCCGACTTTTTCACGCACTTCGTCACTCACCAGGTGGGCATAGGGCACTTCACTCAGGGGACGACCCAGCTTTTGACATATCAGTCGGGCCACGGCATAACTGCCTCCCAGCACTTTAAATGCCTTGAGCCCGAAACGAGGACTTTCATCTTTAACAAATATATCGGTATAGTCCCAAGTTCTCGCCAACTGCCCCAAGCGCACCAAGGGCGTAGGCTTATATCCCGGCAGTTGGCGATGAAATGCCCGAATCCCTAAAGCCGTGGCTGGTGAAAGTGCAGCTGGAAGTTCAGTTTCCCTCCGGTTTTGAATCAGATACTTGCAGTTTTGAGCAGGGATTTCTTTGACCATTATGCTACGCTCCATTTAGGTTTCACGAACTTCTTTCAGATAGTTATAAACGGTATACCTGGAAGCGCCGAACACTCTTGCCATATAATTGACCGAGCCTTTGACCATAAACACACCTGCTTTATCCAACTTGTGAACAATCTCTTTTTTTTCTGCCTTATCCATCATGGCCGGTGGTTTTCCGTGTTGGGTGACCGTGGCATCGATAATCGACTCCATGGACTCAGCCGGTTTTTTAGGAAAATGAACCAGTGTATCACCATTGGTACCGTTAATAGTGTCGTTCCTGTCACTGTTCGACATAAAGGTAAAATCAGAAAAAGCCTGTGAAAAAAACATGAAATCACTGATGTTGAAGTTGATGGCAAGGCACCCCTCCAGTCCACCAGATTCATTCCGTATGAATATGGATGCACATCTGAGCATCTTGCCGTCCTCTGTGGTGATCTTGTAAGCAATTTTATCGGGAACCTGATCACCGAACTCATCAAGCATCCGCATCATCGTGCTGGTAACGGGCGCTCCCACCGACCGATTGGTGACATTTCCTTCGATATGGACGACAGACTGGGTGATATCGGTAAAATCATGGATGACCACTTCACAGCGTTCTCCGAACACGCCGACAATTCCCCTGGCAATCCCTTTCAATATTTTAAAATTTTTCGGGCCCATAATGGCTCCATAGTATACAATAAATTGTTTGTCAACAAATAATTTGTTTGATATAATAAAAAATATTTGCCGCACTGCGGGCAGCAGGAACTTATCAACTCTCAAATAGAGGATACAAACTCATCGAGTTCGTTCAGATATTTTTTCTTCTCAATTGGATTCAGAAAGGACGCTTTAAAGGCGTTGCGGGCAAGCTTAGAGATATCGCTAAAATTCAATTCAAGCGCATGGTGCAGCGCTAGAAAATTTTCTTCTATATATCCGTCGAAATAGGCCGGATCATCTGAGTTTACGGTGACACACAGCCCCAATTCCAGCATTTTCTTGAGATTGTGCTGCTTCATATGATCAAAAACTTTGAGTTTAACATTGGACATCGGACAGACGGTTAAGGGAACGTGTTCTCTCACCAGATATTCCACCAGTCCGGCGTCTTCAAGGCACCTAATTCCGTGGTCTATCCGTTCAACATGCAAAAGCTTTAAGGCCTGCCAAATATAGTCCGGTGGGCCTTCCTCGCCGGCATGGGCTACGGTTTTAAAACCCCATTGACGTGCCCGATCGAATACCGTTATAAACTTTTCAGGCGGAAACCCCAGTTCAACTGAATCAAGACCTACAGCCGCAATTATATCTTTAAAATCTTGTGCCTTCTCAAGGGTATCCATTGCCTCCGCCACACTCAAATGCCTTAAAATGCACATAATCAGTTTTGATGACAAGCCCAACTGATGTCCGGCATCCACCATGGCCCGGTGAATTCCCTGCACAATCGTTTCAAATTTAATTCCCCGTGCAGTGTGGGTCTGGGGATCGAAAAATATTTCCGCATGGCGTACATTCTGCTCCGATGCTTTTTGCAGGTAATTCCAGGTCAAGCGATAAAAGTCATCTACTGTGAGCAGAACCTGTGCTCCCTGATAATAGATATCTAAAAAGCTCTGTAAATCTTTAAAATCATATGCCCTGCGGATATCAGCAGCGGATTCAAAAGGGAGCGCTATGCCGTTTTTAGCGGCAAGTTTCATCATCAGTTCCGGTCCGAGTGTTCCTTCGATGTGGACATGCAATTCCGCCTTGGGAATGCCGTGAATAAAAGCTTCCATTTCTCAGATGCCTCCTAAAAGGTTTTTTATGCATTAGCTTTTGCCGCGTTATCGAAAACGAGAAGTCATGATGTCATATGCTGACAGCAAAATAAAAGCATAAAATGACATTGACATTAGGGGGATGTTATGAAGGCTATCACAAGTAGGGGTAAGGGAAGCGTTGTCGATATCTTGCGGAAAATCGACCTGATCGGTTTTTCAGTCGTTAGCATCGGTAAACTTTATCCAGGTTAGGACACTGTAAATAACCAACGGAGACATATCATGCAATCTTATAATCCAGAACAGGCTCTATTGAACGCACGTAGAGAGTTTGGCGAGCACGGTGGTGTGGCACCCTCTGTTTCACGGTCGGCTACGTTTACGGTTATGCATCCGGACACGATGCCGGAAATATTTGAGGGCTTGAAAGGACCGGAAGAGGGTGGTTGTTTTCTTTACAGCCGTCACTTTAACCCTACCGTAGATGTCCTCTCCCGCTACCTGGCAGCCATGGAAGGCACCCAGGCAGCGGTTTGTACGGCCAGCGGCATGTCTGCAATCTCTTGTGCGCTTCTACAGGTTTGCAAAAGCGGTGACCACATTGTTGCCAGCGAAACCATTTATGGGGGTACCCATGCTCTGCTTGAATCTCTTTTACCCCAGATGAACATTACGACGACCTTTGTGAATATTACCGATCTTGAGGCGGTTAAAAGTGCCATCACCCGGGACACGCGTGTCATTTTTACGGAGACCATGGGAAACCCCACCCTTAACATCGCCGATATTCCCGCCCTTTCCACCGAAGCCCATGATAAGGAAATCAAGCTTATTGTTGACAATACATTTTCTCCGATGATTTTTTCACCCCATGGGTTAGGTGCGGATGTGGTGGTTTATTCGCTGACAAAATATATTAACGGGGCCAGTGATTTGATTGGCGGGGCCATTTGCGGGGAGAGTCAATTCATCCAGGAATTGATGAATCTGCATACCGGTCGTGTCATGCTGTTGGGGCCGACAATGGACCCCCGTGTGGCTTTTGATGTTATCCAACGGTTACCTCACCTGACAATTCGCATACGCGAACATGGTCTCAGGGCCATTGCCATGGCTCAGATGTTGAAAGCGATGGCTGTCAAAGTGATCTATCCGGGTCTGAAAGACCATCCTCAACATCAACTGGCCAAGCAGCTAGGTAACGCCGGTTACGGGTTTGGCGGTATTTTGGCCATCGACTGTGGCAGCAGTGAAAAAGCGGAAGCGTTGATGGAAGTTCTGCAAAATGAAGAAAAATTCGGACTTATTGCCGTATCTTTGGGCTATTTTGATACGTTGATAAGCTGTTCCGGTTCTTCTACATCATCCGAAATTGATCTCGAAGACCAGCAGAAAATGGGATTGTCACCCGGACTGTTACGTATCGCTTTGGGGTATACCGGCAACCTCGATATTCGTTTGGAGCAAATGAAAAGGGCCGTAGAAAAGGTTTTGTTTTCCGGTCCTTGATTGATCAGGATTCATCAAGCCATTGATGGGCTTCATACAGGCTACGGAATACCATGATAGGGTAGGGCGCTTCTTCAATACCGCTTTGAATTTCAAACATCCTCGAGAGCCCAAAGAGAACATCTTTCTGAGCCACAAAAGCTGTTTTGCCTAGGTCTCTTTTGCCTTCATATCGCGGTTTGAAACGGACAATTGATAGAACTTCTTCGGAAGTAAACTGTACGTCTGTGGTGTCAGTTAAATCCCATAGTACATGCATAGTCGGATCACCATCATAAAAAGCCTTGACCACGGGTAATGCAATATCAAAGGAAAGAACACCTGTGACTTTGAAAATGGTGAGATCTTTGGCCTTGTCAATGTGAGATGTGATCGGCATATGCGAATTGGGTGACGGTTAATTCTTTCCCGAAGTGAGCGGTTCAGATTTTAAGAATATTGAAATTAAAATTTATCATACCCTGTTGGAAAATGCAAATTATTGGAAGATTATGTTTTGATGTCGAAATTGTCTCGAATGATTTTATCGGTTCTCTTGTCTATTTTCGAAGATGAGTCGTTTTCCAATATCTTTCGGGCCATCTCCTGCGCCCGCTCACGGGTGTCCAAGCTACCATCTGCCACCCATGTGTCACGGAAGCGGCCATCGGTGATGCCGTTTCCGGCAAAAAACTCGGTACGCATATGCTCAAGTGTATGAGGAGACATGAGGTAATTTCCGCCGGGTCCCACTTCGGCAATGGCCTCTATGGCAAGGTGCTCATCGTCAACAATGATACCTTCCAGGACCCTGGTGCACATACCGATGATCTCGTCATCGATGATGTATTGCTCGTAAGCCACAGCCAGCATCGACTCCAGCATCCCCGCAGCATGATGAATATAATTGGATCCGCCCATGGCAGCCAGGAGAGAAGAGAAAGCCTTTTCCCAACCCGCCTGGGCATCGGGAATTTTGGCATCGGTCAGCCCTGATGAATTATAGTTGGGCACATTAATGTGGGCTGCGAGTTGGTGGATGGCGGCATTCATCATCCCAAACTCCACGGCTCCGCCCTGGTATCCCATGGTACGCATGTTGGCTGACCCTGGAATTCCCCCGTATAACATGGGGGCGCCAGGGTGGGTCAGTTGCCCGATCGTTAAACCGACAAGTTCTTCGGCATGCAGTTGTGCCAGGGTTCCGGCCATGGTCATGGGTGAAGTGGACCCGGCCATGGGGGCGGAAGAGAGTGCCACCGGTATTCGATGCCTGCAGGCTTCCTGCATGTTGAGGGTCGACTGGGTGCAAAGTTTCAAAGGACTGATGGCAAAACAAGTAATCAGTGAGAAAATAGGTTTGTCAGCCAGTTTCTTTTCATCACCGGCAACGATGGAAGCCAGCGCCAACATATCCCTGAAAGATTGACGGTCAATGGCACCCGTCATATAGTGTTTGGTAGTGGCCTGCATGGCTGTATACATGCAATTGACATCATAAACTGAGGA
>JAOZSO010000034.1:0-8649 GCA_029939655.1 Desulfobacterales bacterium | reverse complement strand
CATCATGTGCCGTGCATGGACGAAGGTAGAAATGTATATTGTCGAGTCGATCTACAATCCGGCCGATATTGTAGATATCCTGTAAACAACTTTTCCGTGCCTGACCTGTTTCAATATCGACAACCGTTACCGCCATCCCCCCGGTACCCATATAAACCCGGTCACCACAAAGGTCGATGTCATTTTGAGCATCGCGACTGTAGAGTATGACCCGCTCGGGTGTTTTTGAAATCTGTGATAGAATCAGGTCCGGCGGGAAATAGATTCTGGAATGTGCCCGATCTATTTTTGCGCCTGCATCTTCGAGCATTGCCAGCGTATCGTCTAAACCCTGCTCATAGGTGAAACCGATATTTTCGAGGATATAGAGGGCCGCCTGATGAATTCGCTCGATCTGTTCCGGGTCTAATGGTCGGTATTGTCCGCCAAGGTGTCCGCCGCTATAACGATTTTCCACTTCACTCTCCTGTGCGCTGATCCAAAGAGACATCCACAATTGATCGTTTTTCATGACCGAATTCATGTGCTAATTAGCATGGATATTTTGAAAGTCAACTCAGAATATATCCAGGATAAACTTAAAGGCAACGTTGGGGTTTGGGTAGCACAATTAGTTTGGTTATAGGGGAGATGCCGAGAAATCTCTGAAAACAATAAGGATCATTCATGCGACTATAAATCTTTTTTATTGCTTTGTTGCCGCTATAGCGGTAATATACATATTGCAAAGCATAAAAAAGCTTGTGAAATATAAATAAACAGTTATTTTACCGCCAAGGCGGCAAAAAAAGCCTCTAAAGATTGAACCAAGGTTTTGAAACACTTAAAAGAGCTATTTTTACTGCTAAAACGGTAAATTCAGAAGATGGAGGGATTAACGCTTGGATAGCAATCTCGGGGAAATTGTATATTTCCATAGAAGCAAAAGCGGACTGACACGAAATGAATTGGCTGATATAGCTGGTGTCGGCAAGACCGTAATTTTTGATATTGAAAACGGAAAAGAAACGATACGTTTTTCAACGTTGCAGAAAGTACTCAAAGCATTGAATATCACAATCATATTTACCAGCCCGCTGCTGGAGGTGTTGAATGAGAAGAGCTGAGGTATGTATGCATGGTTCACCCGCAGGCACTCTTGAGGAGATAGTGCCGTGGAAAAGCTACCGATTCACTTATTTTGAAAGCTATAAGGGGCCTCCTGTTTCGTTAACCATGCCGGTGAAAGAAAGGGCGTTTGTTTTTGATCGTTTTCCTCCCTTTTTCGATGGGCTGCTACCCGAAGGAATCCTTCTCGATGGCCTCTTGAAACAGCGTAAAATTGATACGTATGATTATTTCAGTCAGCTTTTAGCGGTAGGAAACGAATTGGTGGGTGCCGTTACCGTTGAGGAGATAACTTAAGGAAATGAACTTGTGCCCCATTACATATGAAAAATGTGAAGACGGTAAATATTCTCCCAGAGGTTTGAAAAAATTATCGCCTAGACTGAGATCGTTAAAAGACTTTCCATATTCTGCAGCGGAACAAATCAGGGAGGCAGTTGCCCGGGCTTCAAAAATGTCAATTCAAGGAGTTCAGCCTAAATTAAGCGTTCGTTTGAATATAAAAAATGCGATTTTCGAAGTTGTGGATACCGGCGGGCGCTATATTTTTAAACCGCAGACGATTCAATATAGAGAAGTCCCGGAGAATGAAGATGTGACCATGCGTCTGGCTGAGCAAGTTGGAATCGATGTTCCTTTGCATGGTTTGGTGTATTCAACAGATGGCACCATGACCTATTTTATACGTCGTTTTGATCGTACAGGCAAATCCGGTAAAATCCAGATGGAAGATTTTGCTCAGCTCTCCGGCAAAGATCGGAACACTAAATATGAATCATCCATGGAGCAGGTTATATCCATTATCGAAAGGTTTTGTACATTTCCCATGGTCGAGAAGTTAAGGCTGTTCAATTTGACGCTTTTTAATTTTCTTACTGGAAATGAAGATATGCATTTGAAAAATTTTTCCGTGGTGAGACATGATTTGAAAATCGAATTGTCTCCGGCTTATGACTTGTTAAACTCAACGATAATCATAAACTCGGAGGAGGAACTGGCACTTCCTTTGAACGGAAAGAAGAACAAGCTAAAAAGAAAAGATTTATTGGAATATTTTGCGAAAGAGTGTCTTGAGTTGACCCCAAAAACAATACAACAAACACAAAGTCGTATTGTAGCCGCATTCCCAAAATGGATTGATTTGATTCGACAATGCTTTTTATCTGATGCCATGAAGACAAAATATATCGATCTCATGCATGAAAGATTCAAAAGGCTTCAGTATTGATTGCGCAATATTGAGAATTTTCGGGAACCTTGCATGACTGCAATCGACATGCTATCGAGAACATTGTGAGCCTGTTTTGACTTTAAACCCTGCAGATGTTGATTGAGAAAGGATATTCCCATGAAAATAAAACAATGGCTGTTACTCCCAATTCTTCTACTGGCAGTGGTCTCCATGGCCCATGCCGAAGTGGACGCCCGGGTGGTGCAGACCCTCCAACTCAACGCAACCCCACTTGATATGGCAATTCCCGGCAACGGGCGGTACATTTATGTGCTTACTTCCGATGCCGAACTAAAGATCTTCAGGGAAAATGGTAACCTGCGCGACACGCTGGTGGTGGACCCTGGCGTGGACCACATTAAGCCGGGGCCGAGAGAAAATCAGCTTTTTCTGATTGACTCCGCCGGCAAACGAATTCAGGTGCTCAACCTGGATTTCATCCAAGAGATCCCCATTGACGGATCTCCCACCAAGGGATTTGCCGACGCGGCGGTGGCGGTGGCGGTTTTTACTGATTTTCAATGACCCTACTGCGCCCGGCTCGCGCCGGTACTCGAGCAGTTGTTCGAGAAATACCCCCAGCAGGTCAAACTCGTTTTCAAGAACCTCCCCTTGCGCAGCCATAAATTTGCCCGGCAGGCTGCCGCTGCCGCCCTGGCGGCACATGCCCAGGGTCGGTTCTGGGACTTTCATGACGCCCTTTTCGCCAACTACAGCAAGCTCAATGAGGCCAAGGTGGAAGAGATCCGCACCCTCCTCGATCTGGACAAGAGCGCTTTCGATGCCCAGCGCATGGCACCCCGTGTGAGGGGTCAGATTCAGAAGGACATCCAATGGGCCAGGGAAGCCGGTGTCAAGGGTACCCCCACAGTTTTCATCAACGGGCGCTTGCAGCGACAACGCAGCCTGGAGAGTTTCTCGGCTGCAGTGGAGGTGGAACTGCAACGGCTGGGCAAGTAAACCCCAAGGTTGCCTACTCTCTATCTCGCTCTTGAAGTTCTTTCTCTGCCAGTGTCTTTGCGGTCTTGGTAAAAAACCAATTATCTATATTTTTTGATAGAAAGGCGTATCTTACCTCATGGGTCAGGGCTTGCCTTTTCAACTCATGAGCGTATCCGATCTTTGAAAATCGCCAGAGTTTATCCGCATCTTTAACAATCTTTTCTTCCAGCGTGCACGGTTTTTTTCCAGAATCATGCCTTTCAATGATTTTTGTGATTTTACTGATTGTTAAGGTGTCGCAACCAATTTTTAACAGGATCTCCTGTGCAATTCCGGCCCCCTTGACTTCGTGAATACGATTTAGCTTCCGTGCTTTTTCACCTGTGGCCCGAACCCCATAGGCGGCCTCGATGTCTTCCGGCCTGAGCGCGGACCATCCGATATCGTGAAGAATGATGGCCGGTTCGACAATTTTCCGGTCACCGCTTTCCTTTTCGAGCAGAAGCAAGGCATACCCATGGGCAACCTGGGTGTGAATGAAATCTATACGCATGCGCAGGTATGGTTCAGCCAGTTGATAAAGTTCTTGAATGAATCGGTTATATTTCATATGTCGTGAAAGCGGTCGCATCACATGTTTTCGGTCAATGTTTGGTGGAGCATGTCAGCTTTTGCAACAAGGTTGTCGATTATCCGGTCAATTTTTTCCGTATTCATGGCACTGGACAAACCAACGACCCAGACGGCCATGGGGGGTCCCTTTTGGTTGTGGAGCGCTACGGCAACTGCCTTCAGGCCGG
This sequence comes from Desulfobacterales bacterium, assembly GCA_029939655.1. Taxonomy (GTDB): domain Bacteria; phylum Desulfobacterota; class Desulfobacteria; order Desulfobacterales; family B30-G6; genus B30-G6. The sequence goes on along the minus strand of JAOZSO010000034.1, from coordinate 4,569 downwards.
TGAGGTATTCTTCATTGTCAACGGCATACCCCAGCTTGCGTACCTGTTCCAGTTCCTCCAGGTAATCGCTCTCTTTCCATATGGAACGTGGTGTATAGCGTGGCAGCTTTTTCTTCTGGAGCAACTGTTTTACGACACTGGTTTTTGCATCCGCAAGAAAGACTTTACCGACAGCACCTGCAAAAAGTGAAATACTGGTACCGGTTGAGCCGGAAATCTTGAGCGGTACGGCAGCCTCCGCGATAGTTAAGATAATTACCCGTTTATTGATTAAAACGCCGAAAAAAACTGTTTCGCCTGCCGTATCTCGAATGGCATTGATAATCGGTTGGGTCAACTCATTCACTTTCAAGTAGTTCCAGCTATTAAAAGTCAAGTCGGAAACGACCGGGCCTAAAAAAAGCCCGCGTCCATTTGACTCCTGAGCTAACGCGCCTTCCCGTAAAAGCGCATGAACCAGTCCGTGGGTTGTACTTTTGCTGTAACCGAGTTGCTGGGCAAGTTCGGTGAGCCCGAGGGGTCTATGTGAAGCAGCAACGGTGCGAAGCAACTGGAAGGCCTTATGGACAGCGGGGGCTTGATAGCCCGGTTGTTTTGCGACTGGTTCGAGTATCGACATAAGACGTTCCTTTTAATGATAAATATGGGAAAATCATATTTGTTTACGCGGTTATCCTCAAACCTCAAGCTGGGTTGTCTTGACGGTCTACGGAAATTCGCTTTAAAGACGGCCAAAACTCGCTCCTAAGGCGCCGTAAGACCCGCCGCTGCCAGTTGTATTTAAAGATGCAAGTCAACTTGAATGCCTGCTTGCTATCTTTCATAAGATTCTTATAATATAAGAAAAGTTTCAACTCATTATTATAGGATTGCAGTATGAGCGTTAAAGTCAACCTACATTCAAGCCATCGTCAGTACACCGGCAACAGGAAAACCATCGAAGTCGTCGGCCGGACCATCGGGGAGTGCCTCAACGATCTGGTCGGCCGCTTTCCTGATATGAGGAACGTTCTGTATCATCGAGACGGAACGCTGAACAATCTCATCGAAATTTACCTTAATCTGGAAAGTACTTACCCGGACGAACTCAAAAAACCTGTACGGGATGGTGATGAAATCCAGATTACACTTATGCTGGCAGGCGGATAGCCCGTTTCGCGTCCCTGACGAGCTCATTGTCTGCGTTATCAGGAACTTGCAGTAGAAAAACTACGGCTGCGCTCCTGAGTGCCTTGTCAATGAACCCGTCAGAGGCGCGAAATATTCGGTGTGTTTCCAGAAGCGAATACGCAGGATTGGGCTAAATGACATTTTTACTAGATTCCCGTCGCACCTCCATGAAACACAAGGGACTTCACGGTTACGGGAAACACCTGGCGGTCGACTAAAGGCGCTCCGATATCGATCCATTCTCCTTCTTCCAAAAGAAGCTCATCCAAAGAGAGTAAGTTTGTTTTCAAGCCGGTTTCCCGCTGGATGACACTTCCTACGCTGCAGGCGACGTCCTTTTCAAAAATGAGAATGATCGGTATGTTCTTATGGATGGAATTGACAAGAGCGGCTTCAATCGATTTTGCAAACAACTCCAAGCGTGGATAGGAGGCCTGGACCGGGTCCTTGAAATATAACGCTACGATCTCTTCACCCTCATTTAAGTCGAATCGATTATAGGCGAGGTTTATCTGAGAGACAACATGCTCGACACTTAATTTTGAGCGCTCTACATCGACCCTCAGCACAGGGATATTTTTTAATGGAAATGTCAATTTTTCATCCATAAATCCGGAGCAACCCGAGATAGACAATGAATAAGCTCCCGCACCGATGACGGTGGCCCGAATTTTGTTCACAGGTTCAATAACAGGTGCTTTTAATCCGGGGAACAAGGTGATCAGTTTTTCTGCAAGCATGGTGCCGATGTCGCCATAATCGACCGGGGGCCCGTAGATAAACTCGGCCACACCTCCTGAAAAAGAATATTCGTCAATTTCATACTGAAAATCCAGCGGAGTGGAATTCATCAACTGTTTTGCCAATACCGTTGATGCAGGGCCGGTGATCACCTCCATTAGCACGTCGGCCATGGATGACGCGATTTTCTCCATATCCGCTTTCGGGAGTCGATCCCCCACGTCGTACCTCAGCCCGATATGTTCCATGACCTTTCTTGCAGGCCCGTCCAACTTGCGGATAGTGCCATCGGAATCGATAGCCAGCAATCTTCCGCCAACAGAAATGCAGCTTGTAGAGACAACTTCACCACTGACGGATATGGCCATGTTTGCTGTCCCGCCGCCGATGTCGCAAGACAGGATGGTTTTGTTCAGATCCTTTGATCGGGCAGTTGCACCGGACCCCATCGCGGCGAGCAGGCTTTCGAAGTTGGGCCCGGCGGTAGCTGCGACAAATTTTCCCGTATCTTTGGACAATGCCTCCACGATCTCTCGTGCATTACGCTTTTTTGCCGTCTCTCCCGTTATGATTACCGCACCCGTATGAATATCTTCCGGATCGATATCGGCCCGCTTGCACTCAGCCCTCACAAAGCCAATCAATCGACTGATGTCAATCGTATCGTTATCTTGCAGGGGTGTATCGATGATCTTTCCCTCGTAAACCACCTCTCGTTGCTCGATTTTGAAACGATGGGAGGGGGACATCTCATCCCTCACCAATACCAGATTCGAGAAGACCAGATGCGATGTCGAACTGCCGACATCGATACCCACAGAACGTAATGTGATTGTGTTGATATCCATTTTCATGAAATGTTCGGGCTAAAATGGCTCCTGGAGTGCTGTCGCCTTTTTTTGCGCGCCATAGAAACGTGTGGCCGCATCTCTTTGTTTCTCGGCGCTGATACGATCAGATGAAATATAATCGACAGCCTTCATCTCACAGAATCGCACGCACTGTGGGTCTCCCCCGCACAGGTCGCATTTGAATATCTTTTTGTCGATCCGGGTGTAATTCATGGCCCCGAAAGGGCAGATGCTTACACAAGAACGGCAACCGATACACGTATTGTAGTCGACATTTAAAAAGCCGTAATCCTCATCTCTGGATATGGCTCCCACCGGACAGACATTCAGACAGGGCGCGTCCTCACATTGTTGACAGATCATCGGAATATATTGACCCTCATCTTCCCATTTCACAATCCTGATTCTGCTTCTGGCGGGATTGGAAACACCGTCATGCATGACCGAACACACTATTTCGCACAAACGGCAACCGGTACATTTTTGAAAATCGACAGATAGAACTTTCTCCATTGTCTTTTCCTCTCCATTATCTATAATAAATGAGCTGGTTCCTGATCCAGGCCAAGCCGACGCAAGGTTTCAGGCGTTGGAACACCCTTTTTGTCCCAGCCGTTATGTTCATAGAACTCATCCACCATTTTTTTGAACTTTTTTCGATCGATTGTCAGTCCGATAATGTCGGGAGCCCCTCGTTTTAACGGCTCATCGAAATAGCGGTGATTGAGCGTATCGCCTTTGACAGGATCTTCCCGTTCAAGTCCTTCCCTCAAGTTGAACAACCTCTCAATATTGTTACAACGTTCGGAAACCTCCCAGATCTCTTCCGGTGTAAATTCAAGACCGGTGTTGTAGTAGATCACCTTGGGCCAGTCTTCGAAATTGGGCAGGGTGGCTCCTAAAAACACCGTGTGGTATTTACAGATTCCAAGGCAGTCGACGGCCATATAACAATTCTGCTGCCAGAAGACCTGCCAGGGTTTGCCGATGTATTCGGTGTGTTCCGAGCTTAAGGGGCCGTCATAAGGTATGGGACTGCTATATATCTTTCGAAGCACTTTTTCCGGAAGGTGATAGAGATCGATGGCTGGTCGGCTACGCAGATGATCGGAGCCTCGGGAAGCCGTGGCAACATTGAGGGCCAGCGCCGGTGTACCGCGTTCGTCGGAGTGGAGATTGCTCATCCCTTTTACCTGGATGAGGTAATCAAAGGATTTTTTACCGATCTTCCGGGATGCCGGAATGCCGCCGTCGGCCAGGACGTCCCCCAGCCACCCCTTGCGTTGGCAAATTCGGTGAACCATCTCCAACAGTGCCTCGTCATTTCCGAATCGGAGGTCCAGCCCGTCGGTTTCTTTGGTGGTGATGATGCCAAGTTCAAAAAGTTCCATGGCCCATGAGATGAGGCTGCCGATCTCCAGGTTATCCACACCGTACTGATCAACCAGATGATTTCCTGTCAGAACCGTTTCCGCTTTTTTGCAGTCCGGTTCAGCACCGAAGGCGCCCTGGGATGTATATTCCGGGCCTTCATCATATTTCCCGGCATAGGGGCCTGACGGAACCTTGTATTGGGCGCGGCAGTGGACCTGGCAGCCAAAGCATCCAGCCATGTGGTAGGGTCCCATGGTTTCCGTGGCGATCTCATCGATTCTTTCGGGCTCGATGTCGTCGGCGTTTTCAAGCTGGTTGTATTGAAAATTGCGGGTGCGTACACCACCCCAGCTATTGGTAGCCCCCCATATAAACGGGGTGCCCAGTGCGCCCTGGGTTTTGTTGACTTTGGCGCTGGTGATCTGATCGATGA
>JAOZSO010000373.1:0-4038 GCA_029939655.1 Desulfobacterales bacterium | reverse complement strand
TTTCCCAGGATGTTCTCCTTGGGGATCCGTGTGTTGTCCAGAAAGACTTCGCCGGTGGGGGATGAATGGGAGCCCATTTTTTCTAATGCCGATGTCTTGACGCCGTTAAAATTCTTCATCTCCAAAACAAATGCCGACAGCCCTTTGGATCCTTTGGACACGTCCGTATAAGCATAATAGATAATGACATCCGCTATATTGGCGTTGGATATCCAGGTTTTTGAACCGTTCAACAGCCAATGATCCCCTTTGTCTTCGGCAGTCGATGTCATGGCCATGACATCGGAGCCTGCATCCGATTCGGTAATGCCGAAACCACCGATATGGTCTGCATTAACAAGTTTTGGAATGTACTTGGCTTTGATTTCATCCGAGCCATAGGTCAGTATGGTATAAGCACACCCCAGGGTCTGCATGTTGATCTGAACCCGCAGCGAACTAGACGCTCTGGCAATCTCCTCTGTGACCACTGCCGCTGCCATCCACCCCATGTCGACCCCGTCATATTCTTCCGGAATTACCGTGCCGAAAAACCCGAGCTCTCCCATGGGCTTTATAACTTCCTTATAAGGAAAGTAATGTTCGGCATCCCACTGGTCGGCAAAAGGTGCAATTTTTTTGGTCGCAAACTCCCGAACGGCCTTTCTGAGCATTTCCAATTCTTTTGAGAGTTCAAAATCCATTCAATCTCCTCCTGAATTCCTAACATTAGTTAAAAACCTGATCAGGTTGTTACATGCCTGATCAGGTTTTATTTACCATTCAATAGCAGTACAGCCGCATTTTATAAAATAGTTTCTTTGCTTTTATTCCAGAAATCCGAAAAATCTAGGCAGCCAGAGTACCGTGTCCGGCATATAGGTAATGATACCCAATACAATCATCTGGATAATAATGAAAGGTATCACAGCTTTCGACACGTAGATAAGATTTCGATTAGTCATGGCACCTGTAATATATAAACTGACACCCATTGGGGGGGTACAGTACCCGATAGCCAGGTTGACGGTCATGATGAGCCCAAAATGCATCCAGCTGATATCGAATGCATTCAGCATGGGCAGAAAGACAGGCCCCAGAATCATGGTGGCAGAAATAATATCCATGAACATGCCCACAAACAAAAGTAAGACGTTCATGGCAAACAAAAACAGTATGGGAGATTGGATGGCGGAAAGAACGGTTTCGGTAATCCGTCCCGGGATGCTTTCCAGCGTGAGCAATCGGCCAAAACAGGTGGCACCCGCAACAATGATCAACAGCGTGGCCGATGTTATGGCCGACGAGACCGTAATCTCCTTGACCTGGCTCAATTTCATGGATTTATGGATAAAAATCTCGACAATGAATGCATAGACACAGGCCACAACAGCCGCCTCATTGGCTGTGAAAGCACCGGAAAAAATACCGCCGAATATAATAACCGGCAGCATCAGCGACCAGAAGCCCTCTTTCAAGACAGTCAGAGTCTCTTTAAAATTTGGAACCGGCAATCTTGTGATTTCAGTCCTCTTGCGAAAAATCACATAAGTATAAACACATACGCCAAGCATAATCAGAACACCCGGTAAAAAACCGGTGAGAAAAAGACCTTCCAGGGATACGTTACTGATCATGCTGAAGAGAATCATCCCGATACTTGGGGGGATGATGACACCCAGGTTGGGCGAGGTGGTCATCAATCCTATGGTGTATTTTTCCGGATAGCCGTGTTTGATCAATGCAGGAATCATGAATCCGCCCAGTGCTACCACGGTGGCAACCGTAGAGCCGGAAATTGCACCGAATAGCCCGCAGGCAAGGACGCCGGCCATGCCCAGGCCACCCGGCAGCCAGCTCACCAGTGCATTGGCAACCTTGATGAGTTTTTCGACGATACTCCCGGCCGTCATAATATTCCCGCAAAGGATAAAAAACAGAACCACCACAAGAGCAAAATTGTCCATGGAGCGGAAAAGAGTTTGCGCCAGCAATAAGAGTGGCAGGTCCGTGAAAATAACAAATCCCAGTGCAGCTGTAAAAAAGAGGCACATGAATACGGGGATATAGGTTGCCATGCAACCCAACAGAATCGAAAGGATAATAATGTCACTGGTTTCCATTCAGGAACTCTCCTCAATATTTTTATTTTTCAATTCCATCACATCTTCGTAAATGACCTGCAGGGTTCGGATAAACATCAGGGTACCCATCAAGGGCAGCATGCCGTAGAGATACGCCAGGGGAATCTGCATGATGATGGTCTTTTGATGGGTCCGGTATTGGAGAGCCACCATGAGAAAGCCGTAATGAATCATCATATATGCAAATATCATGGTGACAAAATTACTGAAAAAGTTCAACGGCACTTTCAGTTTCGGGAGCAGTTGGACCGATGCATCGATCTTGATCATTTTGCGCTGCTTGATCGCTGCACTGCAGCCGATGAGTGTCGTATAGATGATTACCTCCCGCACCAGTTCTTCAGACCATGCCAGCGTATAATTAAATCCATACCGCAGCACCACATTAATAAAAAGAGCCGAAAGGGCGATCATCACGGCAATGAAGAGGGTCCAGTCCTCAAAAAAGCTTAAAATCTTGTCTAAAAACCCAAGTGTCTTTTTAATCATCGATAACCTCTCGACGCAAACTCAAGATAAAAGGGGCCCGGTATATCCGAAGCCCCTTTTATATTTACAGTTGCAGGTATTATGGCTTGTAGCCCATGAAATCCTGTACTTCTTTCAAATAATTAGCCGGTCGATAGGCATCCCCGGAATAGAGCTGGTTGATATCACCTGCCATTTTTACGTGGGCGACATTACCTTTTCTCTGGAGAACATCCATGGCCGCATCAGACAGGCTGATGAATTCGATGCCGGCAGCTTTTGCCTTGGCAATCTGATCTGTTTCCTGCTGAGCAGTTTGTTTTCGAATATCGGCACTGACATCGTGCACCACTTCCACAAAGGTCTGTCGCAGATCCGCCGGCAGCTTCTCGAGCCAGGCTTTATTGAAGATCCAGATAAAGAGACCCTGGGCATAGTTGACATACGTGTAGTATTTAGCTACTTCGAATTTCTTGGTGATGTTGCAGACCATAGGGGTATGGTCGAGACCTTCGATGACACCCTGTTTCAGGGCTACCGGGACATCCGGCCAGGGCATGGCCACGGGGTTGAATCCCCACTCCCTGTATATGATCTGGTTAACGATGGCTTCGGCTGTTCGAAACTTGATTTTTTTGGCATCTGCCAGGGTTCTTACCGGCGTGGTGGTGGCCCAGCCATAATTACCGTAACCGGTGATGTCGAGTCCGGTTATTCCCTGGTGATCCATGGCCATCATGAAGTGATCAAACAGTTTCTTGTTGCCGACAAACTTGTCCAGCTTGTCGAAAGAATTGATCAGAAACGGCAGATTAACGAGCCCAAACCGCGGGCCCAGGTTGGTCGCAGCAACAGAGCTGACACCCATGCCCTGGATGGCTCCCATTTGCAACTGGTTGAGGACTTCAACTTCGCCGCCCAGCATGGAGAAGGGTTTGTAGTCAAGATAGATTTGCCCGTTGGTTCGCTTCCACAGTTCATCCCGGATAGCAAATCCGGCGTAGACTCCCTTGATAACAGGGTGTGACACATTGGAAACAATGCAGCGATACGTGGCTCCGGACGGATCGAAAGCCGGTTTCCATGCATCCAATGATGGTCCTGCAAGTGCAATCCCAAAAAAGAAAGTTAGACTGACCAGACAGACCGTTAATATTATGGATAATTTTTTAAACATCTGTGCCTCCTTTTCCAATACGGGTCATGGTTCGAACTCAACTACAATCATTTGTCAAAGCGGAATTAAAGCTAAATTACAGCTACAAAGGCGAATAGTCAAGGATAAAATCGAACCATGTTTTCATGAAACGTGATCACGAAATGGTGCTTTTCATGGTTCATTTTGATTGACACCCTCGAGGGAAAGAATCATAATTAAAACTGGATCATCTCCAAAAGAGTTGATCTAAATGAAGGATCCAAGGATTCGAGGATTCGAGGATTCGAG
>JAOZSO010000372.1:0-4042 GCA_029939655.1 Desulfobacterales bacterium | reverse complement strand
AAAACAACGGCAAACCCCAAACCGATGGACGTCTCCATATTCTTGGATATGGCAACGAACGAGCACATGCCCAGGAAGTACGCCAGCAGAATATTGCCGACGAACACGGAGTTCAAAAATATACTGATCAGATTTTCCATGATCACCTATCGCTCGTTAGCCAGTTTTGAAGCCATACCAGGAGTCCGATGATAATGAAGGCAGCCGGCGCCAGCAGCATGAATCCCATGTTTTCATAGCCCAGGTCATACGCCATGCTTGGAATGACCTGATATCCCAATAGCTTTCCGGAACCGAGCAACTCCCGGATGAGGGCAACGGAAATTAAAACCGAGCTGTATCCCGCGCCATTCCCAAGGCCGTCCATAAAAGAAAGCCCCGGTGGATGCCCCAGTGCGTATGTTTCCGCCCGTCCCATCACAATACAATTGGTGATGATCAGCCCCACGAAAACGGACAACTGCTTGCTGATATCGTATAAAAAAGCCCGCAATATCTCGTCGGCTACAATCACCAGAGATGCGATGACACTCAACTCCACAATCATCCGTATATTCCGGGGTATGACATTACGCATCAGAGATATGGTCAGGTTTGAAAATGACAACACAAACGTCAGAGAGAGTCCCATGACAATCGCTGTTTTCATTTGGACAGTTACCGCCAAGGCAGAACAGATGCCAAGCATCTGTCTGGAGATGGGATTCTCCTGCAGCAGTGGTACTGAAAACGCCTTGTAATGCTTTGTTTTTGTCAGCTTCATTTTTCCCTGATCTGTATGGGTTGCTTGGTCCTGAATTTTATGGATACGGGCTCATACGCCTGCAGAACAGTCTTCAGGCCGGCGGTAAGGTACTTGCCGGTCAATGTGGCACCGCTGATGCCGTCAACATAATTGGGAAGTTTGTCCTGCGGAAACGATTCCGGCAGGAGGCCTTTGGCAATCGAAATCGAGGCAAAACCACCTACCTTATCCAATATTTTTTTTCCTTCGAAATTTTTCTGGAACCATCGTTTTTCGATCTCTCCACCCAGGCCGGGTGTTTCAGAGTGTTTATATACTGTAAACCCCGTGACGGTGGATCCGTCGCTGTTCAGTGCCAGATACCCGAAAATTTTCCCCCATAATCCCCTGGCATTGATCGGTATGATGTAAGAAGTGATTTCTCTGCCTTTTGAATAGATATAGATGGGCAGTGACGCTTCAGACGCTTTGTCCTGTCCTACAACCTCACCTTCCGGCGATATCCGCAAACTCTGAATGTTCTTCCCGTATATGTCCAGGATATCATTTTTTTGATACGACTCCTCGCTATCCACCAGGCCCACCGCCATCAAAATATTTTTTTTCTTGTCTACGTCAATGTTCTCCAGCTGAAACCCTTTCAGTCCCGCTGAAGCCGCCGTCAACAGAAAACTGCAGATGACAGCGGTCGTCAAAGCAAAAAGAATGGATTTGACATAACTAGACATTGACGATCCTTTTCTTCAGCCTGACCTTGATGGTGAAATAGTCGAACAGCGGCGAAAACAGATTCATGAAAAGTATTGCCAGCATGACACCTTCCGGAAAAGCGGGGTTGAAAACACGGATCAAGACAGTCAGGACACCGATGCAAAACCCATAGATCCACCTGGCACCGTTCATGCCGGGGGCGGAAACCGGGTCTGTGGCCATGTAGGCAATTCCAAAGGCAGCCCCTCCCATGACCAGATGGTAAAGGGGATTCAACGAAAACCATGCGGCGGTGGATTCGCCGGCCAACAGGTTCAGAAGCAGCCCCATTGACAGGACGCCGACGACACCACCGACAACAATCCTGAAACTCGCAATACCCGCTAGGATCAACAATCCAGCGCCCATGAAACAGAGCAGTGCAGACGTGGCACCGATACTTCCGGGATAGCGTCCGGTGAGCAATGTTAAAAATGTGTAGTCCGCATTCGACAGGACCGATTCAATCCTGTCGCCGGATTCGACCAGTTTGACGATGGCCAGGGGAGTGGCGCTGCTGACTGTATCGACAACCGTTTCTTTGACCTTGCTAACCGCTATCCATACAGGATCACCCGACATATTTCCGGGATATGCAAAAAACAGAAATGCTCTCCCGGTCAATGCCGGATTCAGTATGTTTCGACCGGTTCCTCCAAAAATCTCTTTACCGATAACCACACCAAAAGAGATGCCGATGGCTACCTGCCAGAGCGGGATAGTCGGTGGCAGTGTCATGGGAAACAAGAGACCGGTAACGAGAAACCCTTCACTGATGGGATGATTTCGTATGGAAGCAAAGGTTGTTTCCCAGAAAAATCCGACCAGATAAGAGACCAGCACAATGGGAAGAACCAGACCAAGTCCGCATAAAACAATGGATATGAAATCCAGGCTTTTACCTGAAAAAAGATTCGACTGGTAACCGGCATTGTAGATACCGAACAGAAATGGCGGCATGAGCGCCAGGATGACGAAACTCATGTATCGTTTCAGATCAAGGCTGTCACGAACATGAGAATCCATCCGGGTGGAACGCCCTGGAATAAAGAAAAACGTCTCCGTCGCATCATAAAAAGGATATAAGAATGACAACTTACCGTCCTTTTCAAAGTGCTTGCGGTTTTTATCGAATATGGTTTGTATGAATTTCATAGCACCAAATTAAGGATTATAGGATTGAAGAACCTTAGAACTGGGAAACAAACACTTGAACCCTTGAATCCTGGGCCCCTCGAATCCTCCATTACGATATTTCCTTACAATAAGCATCTCTGGCTTGTTGCAGGCCGGCACAGATATCGATTTTGGAAGGGCACACATAAGTGCACAGTCCGCATGACACGCAGTCAAGCAGGCCATGGGCCAGGGACTCTTCCACCTCCCCGGCCAGGATACTCTTGAGCGTAAACTGCGGCAGGATGTCCACCGCACAGACTTCTGAACAGTATCCACAATTGATACAGGCCCGCACCTCTCCATGCATGCCACAATCCATAGAGAAAGGATCCCTGCTTAAAGAAGATAAAAACGCCCTGGAATAACTCGGCTTGTGGAAACCCGGTCGTGCGAATCCAAACAGTTCCTTTTCGTCACCTTCCGGCAGAATAATCAAGGCGGTTTCATAAAGCCCCAGAAAAGAATCTTTCTCCGATGGATAACCGCTGAAAAGGCCTCCGGCGATAAACCGTGACCGGCCGGTTGCATCCGGTGATTCTCCCGCGACAAGACGCAATGGAACACCGATTCGCGTTGCCAGATGCCGTTGATGGTTTGCCCCGCTCCCGGCAACAACCATGGTCCGTTCGATGGGATAATACCCCTGTTTCAACAAGCCTGCCAGAAGAAGCAGATTTTGCCCGGTGATGGTCCAGGCATTGTTTTCCTCTGGATGATGTTTGGTATGGTAAAGCAGTACACCCGGCTCTCCGGCAGGGTATGGACCCTTCATGATATGGGTCGGCGTGCCGTTCAATTGCGTTTTTGCAGCATGCTTGTCGGTGACAGTCAAATGAACATTTTTAGATAGTTTTTTCAGAATGTCGACGCCAAATCGAAACAAATCAACGGCATTGTTGAGATACACTTCCGGGGAAGGCTGGAAAGGCTCTTTGGAATCGATGTTCACAATAATGGAAGGGGGTTCTATTTCCTGGTCCGGGATATCACCAAAGGGCAATACCCGGAACAGCCCCCAGCAGCCACCCCTCATAATTGCGCTGACTAGGTCCGGCCGTTTGATGATATCCATGTCTGTTTCAGCGTATGTCTCAAATAGTTCCCGCTTTTCTTCCTCATCAAGTTTGATGATGATTTCTTTGATAACACGCCTTTTTCCAAAGTTGATCTGCTGAATGCTACCACCGCCCGGGGAGAGAAATTTTACGTCGGGGTTTCGCTTGTCTTCGAAAAGAATGGATCCGATTTTAACCCTATCGCCCTCTTTTACAGCCAATCTCGGTTTCACAAAGGGTATCCGCTCCGGCAGTGATGCCACACATTCGGGTGTTTCTATCCGAACCAGCTCCCTGGAAGGTTCTCCGGATT
>JAOZSO010000371.1:0-4045 GCA_029939655.1 Desulfobacterales bacterium | reverse complement strand
CGAGCTACGACGGGACAAGAAGGATGGGGTCGATTTTGCCATGTTGTTTACCCTTGCGGGAAAGCCGGAGAACTTCAGATCCTGCGTTGCTGAGGGTTCGAAGTAAATAACTACGATTTCACCCTCAGGCACCTTGACTCTGAAGCCCTCCGGCTTTTGCAACGTTGGGGTACAGCCTATCACTTTCTATCTTACGTCTTCTTTACCGGATTCGCCAGAACCATGAGAGCCGGTGCCACAAAATAATCCGACAAAAGAGCCATGACGATGGTAATCCCCGTTAGAAATCCAAAGTCGAAAATATTTTTCATGTCTGCAAACATAAAAATAAAAAAACCGATGGACAGAACCACCGTGGTCACCAGCATGGCCCTGCCGGTGGTATGAAGCGTTTCCCGAACAGCCCAGGCAGGATCCCCTTTCTGGTCGTAGTATCGCCTGAAGTTGTGCATAAAATGGATGGTGTCGTCCACGGCCAGGCCGATGGCAATACTCCCCACCATCATCGTGAAAGCATCCATGGGGAACGAGAGTGCTCCCATAATGCCCAGCATGACAAGGATCGGTGCAATGTTAGGAATCATGCTCAGAAGTCCTATCCGGAAACGTCCAATCAACAATATCATCAATAAGGTGATGACAAGGACAGCAATAATATAACTCCTGGCCATGCTCACCACAACACTGGAAAGCGTCCTGAACAACAGCGGCATCATACCGGTAATTTGAAGGGTAACCTCTGGAAACATTTGTTCAAAATAGCGGTCGACGTCCATCATGAGCTGGTGATATTTTAGCGCGTCGGTAAAAGGCGCCTTCACCGTAAATCTTGCCATGGAAAACTGGCTGTCCACCACATCCTCCAGATCGTCTGATCCGCTGTTTTCAAACAGAAGAAATTCCTGGGCGATAATGTCACGGTTCCGCGGTATGCTGTAATAGGCTGACTGGTTTTCATTCAGTGCCTGATTAATCTCCTTTAGAATTGCCGTCAGAGACCAGGCCTTTCCGGCAAACACTTCGCCATAATCGAGGGTCTCAACGTGTGCAGCTGCCACTTCCAACCGTTTGAGAATCAGGGGATCATACAAACCGTTTTCTTTGCCCGTATCAATGATAATCTCCAGGTTAACGGTGCCGCGCATCTTCTGGTCGATATGTTCTGTTGCTATCCTGACAGGCCTGTCCTTTGGAAACCAGCGCAAAGGATCATGTCCGAACCGTATTCTGAATATCATGGGAATTGAAACTGCTATGATCAGAAATGATACCACCAGGACATATACGGGTTTTTGAGTTGACAAGCGGGCAACCCAATTCATACCTCGATCCATGACCGTCAATTCATTCCCGCTGGTTCGGGACCGGCGTTGTTTCAAGGGCAGAACCGCCAGCAACGCCGGCAAAAGAACCAATGTGTAGACAAGGGCAATCATGACCCCAAAACTTGCGTACAATCCAATATCGGCAATCGGGGCAATTCGGGAAGTGGAAAAGGAGAGGAGACCTGCAGCGGTAGTAATGTGTGTCATGACACAAGCCAGCCCTGAGTGACCAAGAGCATAGGCAATGGAAGCCTCCTTGTCGTCCGTTGCCTGAAGCCGGTGAAAAAAGATGGCGAGGATGTGTACCGACGCCCCTACACAAACAGCAAGCAGAAACGACGGAAGAATCTGGGTCGGAAGCTTGATGGGTGTTCCGAAGAAAGCCATCAGGCCGAACGTGGACAAGAGGGAACAGACAACGACAACCAATGGCAGGACGACACCCGATATCCGGCGAAACATCACAAATAGAAAGATAGCAATGGTCATCACCGCCAGCATCACGAATTTCCGCATATCCCGCATCATAGAGGCTTTAAGGCTGTGGGTGACGGCAGGTGACCCGGCAAGATAAATTGGGATGTCATCCCGGGCATGCTTCGCTAATACAGACTGGATAGCTGTGATAATGGCGCTGTTTTCTTCATTGCTTAAATAGGCTCTGGTGACAGGTTGTGGGTCCGAGACTCCCATATCATCACCACTCTCCTCAAACCCAGCCAGCACATCCGTTTCTTTACCGATACTCGAATAGTTCTGCGTCTTGACCACCATGGCAGTGGTGCTGCCGTCTTCGGAAATGAGAAGATTCTTGTACATGGGATTGCTCATGACGCGCTGTTTAAGCAACGCCATGGATGTTTCGTCAACCGGAAATGTTTCCAGCAGGTCTTCGACAATGAGTTCGTCGGCAGTACCCCTGGTATTGCGGGCATTGATTATACTGGTGACGTCATCGAGATAGGGGACGTTTTCCTCGATATCCTCTTGCAGGGCTTTCAGCCAAGTAAAGAATTCCGTATTAAATATCTGCGGTGGTTCCATGGCGATGATGACCAACTCGTCACGGCCGAACTGATCGCGGAAAGCATTGTATGTCAGTATAGAGGAATCATTTTTATGGAGAAACCCCTCCGTTGAAAAATCGAGCGTAATCTTGGGAACCTGCGATATAAAGGCCACCACGACCACCATCATACACAAAATCGATTTTAGTCGATGCCTGAAAATCGTGTGCGCCAGTTTTTCTAATCCATTTTCCAGTCGATTCCTGATACCTGCCATGTTCAGCCACCCACCGTATAGGTTGTTTCATCAAGGTGTTTCTTACCATAAAACATCTTATCTACAGGAAATGTACCAACTATCAACAGTTTCGTGGTAATCTTCCTAACCTCCAGCTGTCACAAAACCTTAGTTTATTATTTGTTTTACTCTTAAGAAGGGACTTCTTTGCCCTTTTCTAACTGTGAATCTAAGGTCTCGGGCATTCCAATCAGCAACGGTATCCTAATAAAAAGATCGAGCCCTATAGCGATTAGAAATACGTATTGTGGACCCAGGTTGTCCCAGATAACTCCCGCTGCATATGCGGACCCGGCAGAAAGTAAAAGCCTAAAAAATCGAATGATGCCCAGCCACCGGCCCATTTGCTCTGAAGGGACCAGTTCAAATGTCATCGCCCCTGTAACGGTGATGCTAATAAAATAAAAGCCTTGCAAGATACCAGATGCTATTAGGAACCCTGGCCCTGGTGCCCAAATCAGTATCAAATTCGAAACCCAAAAAAAGGGTGCTATTAAATATATCACTTTTTTTCGTCCGATCTTATCCGCCAGCCTGCCAAAAGGTATTCCGAGCACCAGTGGCGTTAAGGCAAAACCGGTAACCATGTATCCTAAGATGTATTGATCAGCCCCCTTGAACTCATGTGCGAAAACCTGAAAGAATGGAAAAACCATACCCAGTGGAAGATTTGTCATGGAGGCGATAATGAGCCATCGCTTTAGGTTTCGCCCTTCCTTGAATACATGAGATAAATCTTTGAATAAGCTAGCCCTTGCCACGCTTTGGCTTGTCCACTTGCGGTCAGATAGTTGCGTGTAAATTAGAAGAAATGTGATAACTGTGACCGATAAACCGATAAAAAATAATGGTCTAATACCCCTGACATTTACGCCACCAAATTCTGTAACTATCAGGGCTCCTAAGATGGGACCTGCCATTCCTAAAAACCCCGCAGCAAAAGTTTCACAGAGACTCATGCCTGTGGCTCGATCCTGATTTGCTAGTGAATTTGCGCAAACAGTGGCACAACTATGAACGGAGGTTGTAAATCCGAGCCAATACGCAATCATCGCAATGATGATGATTGTCCAGTTTGTGGCCAGACCATAGAATATGTATGAAATAGCAAGCATTGTAATCCCAGCCAGGTAAATCTTTTTAGTGCCAATTCTATCGATAAGCCACCCGCTCAGTAAACTCAATAGGCCAGCTATCGCCATTCCAAGGCTATTAACTAAGCCAAGTTGAGTGGCAGTAGCACCTAACGCAATGGTATAAATTGACAGGTAAGGGACAACCATCTGGTAAGCAAATCTCTCTAAAGATGACCGCGTTACGGTGACATACCAATCGCGCCGCTGTCTTTTTATAAAATCAGTCATTTTAGTGATCGCAATACCTGCACTTGCACCAACTTTCATAATTGCCTGCCT
>JAOZSO010000370.1:0-4051 GCA_029939655.1 Desulfobacterales bacterium | reverse complement strand
CTTATGAAAAAGAAAATACTGATCGTTGACGACAACCGACTTCTGCGAAAGTTCCTGTCAACCCATCTGGAAAAAGAAGGCCACTATGTCCAAACGGCGGAAGATGGCTTTGCCGCCCTGGAACTCCTCTCCACATTTACACCCGACATCATGTTTGTCGACCTTTTCATGCCCAAAATCGACGGCGAACGCCTGTGCCAGATCGTACGATCCAGAAAAGTGTTGGCGGACTGCTACATCGTCATTCTGTCTGCCGGCATTGCGGAAACAGGTAAAGATTACACCCAAATTGGCGCTAATGCCTGTATTGCCAAAGGCTCATTCAGCAGCATGGCAAAAAATGTTCTCATTGCGGTTCAGGATTCCGACACACCCACCAAAGAACAAACGCAAAAACCGATTATTGGGCTGGACGCCGTATACTCCCGGCAGTTGACCAAGGAGCTGATTTCCAAAAATCGCCATCTGGAAACAATTCTTGAAAGTATGACGGAAGGGTTTCTGGAAGTATTTTCCGAACGGGTTGTGTTTGCAAACAAAGCTGCCGTCGATATGCTGAACACAAACATGGAGGCTTTGTTATACGCCTACCCACCCGATCTCTTTAAAGGTAGAGCTCGAAAGCATATTGAGGCCTTGATTTCAGCTGAAAAGCCCCCGACATCGAATCAGAATGCTACCTTCGATGCAAACAACCGCAAAATTTCAATTAGAAGTTATCCGGTTGAGGGGGAATCGGACACCACCATTATCATTCTCTCCGATATCACCGAGCAGAAAAAACTCGAAGAAAAACTCCAACAGGCAAAAAAGATGGAAGCCATCGGAACCCTCGCGGGAGGTGTCGCCCATGACTTTAACAATCTGCTGATGGGCATCCAGGGAAATATCTCCCTCATGCTCCTGGACACAGGGGAAGAGGCCCTCCATTTTGAAGAGATCAAAAGCATTGAAAGATGCGTTGAAAGTGCGGCAAATCTTACCAAGCAACTTCTGGGGTTTGCCAGGGGCGGAAAATATGTCATCAAGGCCACCAGTTTGAATGATCTTATTGAGAAACTGACCGGGATGTTCCAGCGAACCCATAAAAATATTGCCTTTCACGAAGCCTACCAACCGGGCCTGTGGGCCGTGGAGGTCGATCAGGGACAGATTGAACAGGTGATGCTTAATCTCTACCTCAATGCTTGTCAGGCCACCCTTGAAAAAGGTGACATCACTGTTAAGACCGAAAACGTATTCCTCGATAAAAACGTTGCAAGATCATTCGATCTCGAGTCCGGAAAATTTGTCAAAATATCCGTCATCGATACCGGTGTCGGTATGAATACCGAGGTCCGGCAAAGAATCTTTGAGCCCTTCTTCACCACCAAAGAGGTCGGCAAAGGCTCTGGAATGGGCCTGGCCTCCGCCTTTGGCATTATCAAAAACCACAACGGCATCATCTATTGCCAAAGCGAAAAAGGTAAAGGAAGTACCTTCAGCATTTATCTGCCTGTCTCTTTTTTCTCGGTCTTGGAGGATAGTGAAGAAAATATTGTCCTCTTGAAGGGTTCTGAAACCATACTACTCGTCGATGATGAAAGCATCATACTCGAGATAGGCCGGCGGCTGTTGAAAGAACTCGGCTACAGGGTTTTCATTGCCAGAAACGGAAAATCTGCCGTGAAGATCTTTTCGGCCTGCCATGATGATATCGATCTCGTTATACTGGACATTGTCATGCCCGAAGTGGACGGGAAAGAGGTCTATGCCAAGATGAAAAAAATTAAATCCGATCTTCATGTTCTGCTGGCAAGCGGCTACAGCATCGATTGGGAGGCACGCAAAATGATCGAGGATGGATGTCATGGTTTTATTCAAAAACCATTTAAATTCCATGAACTGTCCGGAAAGATTCGAAAAATACTGGAGGGTTCGCGGTAAACGACTACAGCTTCACCCTCGACGCCTTGGCTCTGAAGCCCTCCGGCTTTTGCAACCTTGAGGTTAACTCAGGAACGACTTGACATCTATAAATAAAACGTATATAATCTAAGCAGTTATAAAATCTCTACACAATTTTATCTCAAAAAACCCTGCGGAGTTTAATACATGAAAGAACCCGAAGAGCTGCAGATCCAGGCAGAAATGGAAGAAATATCAAAAAATATTGACCGCATCCTCCACAAGATCGATCACCTTGACCCTGGCAAGATGGAGAATTCATCTCAGCATGAAGACGGGTAGTGGTCAAAATAATTGTAACAGGAGAATCTATGGTATTAACCAAAAGTGATATTGCTGTAAAAATTCATGAGCTTGGTTTCACCAAGAAAACAGCCGTTGACACGGTGGAATCTCTTTTGGAAATTATTAAGCATACGCTTGCGAACGAGGAGGACATACTTGTTTCAGGGTTTGGAAAGTTCTGTGTAAAAAACAAAAGAGCCAGACGTGGAAGAAATCCGGCCACCGGATCGGACCTGACCCTCAGGGAAAGAAAAGTCGTAACTTTCAAATGCTCCGGGAAATTACGAAACAGTATCAACATATAATAAGTTCTTCTCCCAAAAAACTGGGAGAAAGGGTCCGAGGAATCCAGGATTCAAGGGTTCAAGGGTTTGGTATTATATGTTTTAAACACCGCTTTAGGTATGCTCTCGACTTCTGCGAAATTATCTCCCAATCATTAAGAACACGTCAGCAACTTTCTTCTTACATAAAAAATGTTTGGGCACGTTTGATACATTCCGCCAAAGATTTTTAACGCATTGCCAAACGGTTAGCCATCTATCATTTTTGGACATCTCACTCGGACCCTGGAATCCTCGACCCCTTGGACCCTATTGTTACCCCCTCATTTTCTTACGCAACACATACGGCAAAATACCACCGTTTTCAAAATAGGCACCACGCCTGTATCGAGTCTCGAGGTCGCATCAAACGCTGTTTCCTTTCCGTCCCTGCCGATGACCTTCACTTGCAATTGTTTCTGGAGCGGGCTGAACCGCAATAGCGAGCGCATTTCCCGTAGCTTGTCGAAGATCCCGGTTTATCGGGGCTGCGAGGTTCTTCAATAAAAAATTGATTATCATGAAATTTTAAGCTAAGCAGTAAACAAAATAGCTGTAAGCGATAGGCTGCTTACGGCTTATTACTTAAAGCTAATAGTGACCATGCATTGGACTGAACCGAAAAATTTATCTGAATGGACCCAAAGACTCTTCTCAGCCAGAACACTGATGATGAGTATGCTGGTGCTCGTGCTCGTCATTTCAGAACTCCGTTTTGACTGGATGGAGCAGACGCTGGGGTCCTTTCTCGTCTCCACAAATGCCACCCGTCCCGAATCGGGCGCTATCTGGGAAATAGGAAAACAGACCCGAACAGCCCACCAGGCCATTGAAAAGATCGTCACCGACCGCCGCTCCTCTTACCGGGAAGCGGAAAGTGCCACGAGTTTTAAACAGATAGCAGCAACCATTCAGCCGGAGGAATGGCTCTTGGTACCGCCCGATCTATTTCGCAAACTCTACCTGGAGTTGCCACCTGAAGTGTCTAAAGAGATTATCCCGTCTTTTGAGCTTCTCGAACTGATCAACAACCGGGAATGGGAACGAACCTATTTTGAAAAGGATGGGGACGGTCTGAATATTTATATGTTAGACAAGGACAATCGTGTTCTGAAACGCCTGCCGATTTCCCCGGATCTTCTCTACATGATGGCCTACAGTGATGTGGCATTCGGCGAAAGGCTGGAAAATTTTCCCATCTTTGAAAGCCGCATATATCCTGGCAAGCTCTTTTTCCATGTCCTGAAAAACGTGATGCCGGAGGTTAGAGACGGGGTGATTCGTCGGCCCGAGCACCTCCTCCGCGTACCCGGAAATATTGTCAGGGTGGGCATTTCAGACGAGGCCATATCCGGATTTATCCAGATCGGATTTGAAATCGATTCGGGTGCCCAGCAAATGGTCATACTGCTGAGGGGACATGAATGGGCGGTCTGGCGACTGCGTTCATTGCTGGAAAGTAAGAAGGAGCCATAAATAGGCTGTAGACTGTTAGT
>JAOZSO010000369.1:2700-4083 GCA_029939655.1 Desulfobacterales bacterium | reverse complement strand
CCCACCGGAAATGCAAAACACCGGCGGCGACCCGCTACGTTTTCATACTCTATACTATGATATCGAATCGCCTGATGTTGCATTTCAGGCCTTGAGAACCTTGTCCGTTACTGGAACGGAAGAAGAATTGCGTTCACAAGCAACACTTACAGATAACGGTGGTATTGAAAAAATTGAAATTCCGTGGACCCGAAAAGGGTTCAAAAGCAATCCGGCACTGGAGAGTACCGTTCTGGGCCGAATTGAAATTTACGGTCGGAAAATGAAAGTGGAAGTCAACTCAGACAAACGCGCGGAAACCATTAAAAATGAGATTGAAAAACGACTTGGCCCCCGGGTCAAATACAAAACCACGGAAATTCGCTCCCTGGAATCCATGATTGAAGAAGGCCAACAAGAGGGATTGCCGGATGCCGGCACACAACCCAATCAGGATGACCTGATGCAGCTACCCGAGGTTCAAGAGCAAATGCGTCACATGCTTCAAGGTCACTGGCAAAACTGGATAGACGATCGTATTCCTGCCTTGGGCGGCAAAACCCCGCGCCAGGCGGTTAAAACACCTGATGGAAAAGAAAGCGTTGAAGCGCTTCTGTTAGATGCCGAGCGGCACAGCGGCTATAATGGGCCCATGCAAGAAATCGAACATAAGGCCATAAAAGATGTTCGCCAAAAGTTGGGTCTTGATAAAACTGCTTTGTCCGCTCCAAAACCGGTTCATCATAACGATAAGAAAGTAGAGCGGGTTGAAACAATTAAAGCAATGCTTGAAAATTTTGGCCGTGAAGAACTCAACCCGTTGTATGTTGGTTTTGCGGTCGAGTTATTGAATAAAATAGCCCGGATGCGCAAACTGGACATCCAACGTGGTCGCATGGAAATCTGGGCAGCAGCCATTGTTTATGTGATTGCACGTTTGAATTTTCTCTTTGATCCGGAAAGTGATGTGTCGCTATCTCCGGATACGATTTGCGATTATTTCGACACAGTAAAATCTACCGTTGGTAACAAGGCATCCTTCATTCAGAAAATCTGCGACCTGTATTATGGTGCAAAAGGTTTCTGCCGACAGGATATCATCGATATGTTGACCTTTGTTGAGACACCGGAGGGGTTTATCCTTCCCAAAAACATGCTGGATATCAACACAAAATTCATCAAGTCGGAAAAGAGCGGCCAACAGGCTAAAAAAAAGAAAGAGAAACCCAAAGACGACAAACAGCTCAAGCTTTTCGATGATGTATAAAATCGTATAACGATTTTATCAAACGCGACGTTGTCGCTCCTATTACGAAAGGTTTACCCACCTGTTTTTTGGTGGGCTGATCTTTCTATTCCTGCAGCCCACCATCGATGACGGAGGTTGTTTCGTGCAGTTCATAA
>JAOZSO010000369.1:0-2600 GCA_029939655.1 Desulfobacterales bacterium | reverse complement strand
CTCGGCATCTGTTATGGACACCAGCTTCTGGCAAATGCCCTGGGCGGGGTGGTCGGTTCATCTCCCATCGGCATCGAGCTTGGAACGGTGAATGTTAGGCTGAATGGCGATGCCGCCAAAGATCCGCTGTTCAAATACACCCCAACCGCTTTTAAAGCCCATGCCAGTCATTCCCAGTCAGTTATTCAACTGCCGCCGGATGCCGTCCTCCTGGCTTCCAGTAAAAACGAACCCAATCATGCGTTTTCCATAGGTCCACATGCTTGGGGCCTCCAGTTCCACCCCGAATTCGATGCGGACATTATGAAGACCTATATCCATGAATTTGCCGATTTCATGGAAACCCATGGACAAGCTCCGCAAACAGCTGTTGACGCGGTCGTCGAAACACCCCACAGCAGGTCACTGCTGCAACGATTCGCAAAGATCGCCATGGCCCATGAGATTTGACGGTATCACAACTTTAATACTTGCTTTAATATTCGATTTTAGACTGGATTTTTAAGAGTATTTCGGACAAGATAGTCTTCGGTTGTTGTGCTATCCAATATTTGATATCTTGGTGTTCTCCATCTCAGGTTTTATATTCATTGGTTTCCTTCAACAATTCATGCGATGAAATTCTAATAATGGATACCAAATCAAAACGCCGATCAATTCGTTTGCCAGGATACGATTATTCCCGATCCGGGGCCTATTACGTCAGCATTTGTACGAAAAACCGAAAATGTTTGTTCGGTGACATCGTAAGCCAGGAGATGGTGTTGAATGACGCAGAGCGGATGGTAACGACCGTTTGGAATGAATTGCCCCAACGATTTTCTAATATCGAATTGATCGAATATGTCATCATGCCAAATCATATCCACGCTATAATTGCCATTGTAGGGGTGCCCCTTGTGGGTACCCGAAAAACCGTGGGCGATTCGCCAAAACGGGCAGACACAAGGCCTGCCCCTACAGCGAGATTAGGGGATATTGTCGGCACATTCAAATCGATCACTACGCACGAATATATCCGTGGTGTCAAACAACACGGATGGTCACCTTTTCTGGATTTCGTGTTTTCGTGATTCATTTTTTCCTGTCATTCCAAAGCAGTTCCCATGCTAAGGGCTCACAAACCCTAAGGTGGTTATTGCAATTTTCTAATTTTTCTATATAAGGATTAGACTGATTATTTACCTGAAAAGAGAAAATAATGAATATCGAAGACAAAGCAAAACAGGCTAAGACCGCAAGCATTCATCTGGCTGCCGCCGGCGCTACCCAAAAGGACGAGGCGCTGGGCAACATTGCCCGAACATTGCTCGCTCGAAAAGATGAAATTATTAATGCCAACCGTCTCGATCTGGCAAAAGCGAAAGCGGACAACCTGGCGCCGCCTTTATTGAAGCGCTTGAAATTCGACGAATCGAAAATTCAGGAGGCCTGTGAAGGCGTAGAAAGTCTCAGATGCCTGGCCGATCCCGTGGGACAAACATTACGAGCCATTGAACTGGATGATGGTCTCGATCTATACAAGGTCAGTTGTCCCATCGGCGTGATCGGCGTCATATTCGAGTCCCGGCCGGATGCCCTGGTACAGATCTCTTCACTTTGCCTGAAAAGCGGCAACGCGGTCCTGTTAAAAGGCGGTGCCGAAGCTGTCAATACCAACAAAATATTGGCGGATCTGATTTCAAATGCCACGGAACAGGCGAAAATCCCCGATGGATGGTTGGGGCTCATGCAAACGCGCACAGACGTGCAGGAGATGCTCGGTATGGATCCTTTTATCGACCTGATTATTCCCCGGGGGAGCAACGCGTTTGTGAAGTACATCATGGATCATACCCGCATACCGGTATTGGGACACGCGGATGGTATCTGTCACGTCTACATCGACCGGGAAGCCGATCTTGCCATGGCCGAAGCCATTACCGTAGACAGCAAATGCCAGTATGTTTCCGTGTGTAATGCCGCCGAAACCCTTCTGGTGCATCAAGAAGTGGCAAAAACATTTTTGCCACGGATTAAAGCAGCTCTTGAAAAGAAAAATACCGAGATCCGCGGATGTGAAAAGACAGCCGAGATCATTGAGGTCATTCCGGCCACAAATGAAGACTGGAAAACAGAATATCTTGACTTGATCATTTCCATAAAAATAGTGAACAGTATAGATACCGCCGTCAATCATATCAACCGCTATGGTTCCGGACACACAGACGTTATCGTCAGCCAGGACAAACAGCGGGCGGATAACTTCATGCGCCTGGTGGATACCGCGGATGTGATGGTAAATTGCAGCAGTCGCTTCAGCGACGGTTTCCGGTATGGCCTCGGCGCAGAGGTGGGCATCAGCACAAACAAAATCCATGCCCGGGGCCCCGTGGGTATGGAAGGGCTCATGATTTATCAATGGCGGCTCATAGGAAACGGTCATATTGTCTCGGATTACACGGGTCAGGGGTCAAAGCCATTTATGCACAAGCCCATCCAACAGGAGATCAAATGAAACTCGACCGAAAAACCTACCTGAAAAAAGTGAAACGGGCCGTCATTAAAATCGGCAGTGGTGTGCTCACCCGCAAAAATGGATTGAACCTGAATTTAATCGG
>JAOZSO010000368.1:0-4094 GCA_029939655.1 Desulfobacterales bacterium | reverse complement strand
TTAGTATCGAAAACCTGATCCTCTGAGCCAGGCCGGAAATAATTGGCTATTTCGATATTCGGATTTAGGATTTACTACGGCCGAATGTGTAAAATGATAAACCTTTACAGGGTATGAACAGTGCGGGGCAGTAATATCCATGAAACAGAGTGTTGATAACCCACTGGTCAGTGTTGTCATCCCCGCCTTTAACAGGGGCTGGTGTCTGGAAGAGGCGATTGATTCGGTTTTATCTCAGACATACGAGAGATATGAACTGATCGTCGTGGATGATGGGTCTACGGACGACACGGAAAAACGCCTGTCCAAATACGACAATATAACTGTGATTATCCAGCAAAACCGAGGTGTCAGTGCTGCCCGAAACAGGGGTATCGCTTCATCCAAAGGAGACTTGATTGCATTCCTCGATTCCGACGATCTCTGGCTGCCGGAAAAGCTTTCAACGCAGGTGAATTTTTTTATGAGACATTCGGAAGCCGAAATATGCCAGACCCAGGAGACCTGGATACGTAACGGCAAACGCATGAATCCCGGGCGTCGCCACGCCAAGACCTCAGGCTTGTTTTTTGAAAGATCCCTGGCGCTTTGTCTTGTAAGCCCTTCCGCCGTCATGATACGAAAACGATTGTTATCTACAGTGGGCTTTTTTGATGAAACCCTGCCGGCGTGTGAGGACTATGACTTGTGGCTCAGAATCAATGCAACCATTCCGATCTTTCTCATTGATGAACCCCTTATTATCAAACGGGGCGGGCACGCTGATCAACTCTCCTCCAATACCGGTTTGGACAAATATCGCATTCAATCGATCAAAAAACTGTTGGAGAGTGGCACCCTTTCCCATGATCAGCGAGAAGGGGCGGTATCTGTGTTGAAAAACAAGTGTCAAATATATGCCTCCGGATGCAAAAAACGTGGGAAGCTGGAAGAAATGGCGTACTACCATGGTCTGGCGGCGTCCGGTTCGTAATTTGCAATTAATTCTGATCTAAATCCGCTACCTCTGTTGGAGGATCCGGAAAGGTTCTGTCGATACGGTGAATATTATTACTCCAGCAGTTACATACTCTACGGTTGTCATTCCCGCGGAGGCGGGAATCCAGAAAGGCACTGGATATCCCTGGCTAACTACTTGCCGGGGTAGGCTTATCAAGCTTGTCCTCGGCTCGATCGGGGATCCAGCCCTTTTCGAGGAGGCTTCTTGAGCCCTCCCGCTTCGCGGGTGGAGGCTTAGAGGATTGGGAATAGAAAATAAAATGGGTTAAGGGGGTATGGATGGGAAATTTCAAGGAATACGAGCAATATGATGGCTTGGAGCTGGCCGAATTGGTCCGGAAAAGAGAGGTAACGCCTGAAGAATTGTGTGAAGTGGCCATCGAGAGGATTGAGGAGAGCAACCCCGAAATCAACGCTGTCGTTACACCCATGTTTGACAAGGCAAGGGCGGCAGCCAAAGCTATCAAGCCCGAGGGCCCTTTTGCCGGTGTTCCCTTTTTACTGAAGGACCTGATGGCGGCCTATGCGGGTGTGACGCTTAACAATGGTTGCAAGGGGCTTCGCAACTACGTACCGGCCTATGACAGCGAACTGGTGAAACGTTTCAAGATAGCGGGTGTCAATATATTGGGAAAGACCAACACCCCTGAATTCGGCTTGGTGGCCTACACAGAGCCGGAATTGCACGGGGCAACCCGCAACCCATGGAATACCGATCACACGCCAGGGGGTTCCAGCGGTGGATCGGCAGCAGCCGTGGCCAGCGGAATGGTGCCCTTGGCATCCGGTGGCGATGGCGGTGGGTCCATTCGCATCCCATCTTCCTGCTGCGGACTTTTCGGTTTGAAACCGACCCGCGGCAGGACCCCCACCGGACCGGATTATGGTGAGCTGTGGGAGGGGGCTGCCATCGAGCATGTCATCACACGGAGTGTGAGAGACAGTGCCGCCATGCTGGATGCCACATGTGCTCCAGACATTGGCGCACCCTATATCATCCAGCAGCCCGAGAGACCCTACCTGGATGAAGTGGAACGGGAGCCGGGCAAATTGCGAATTGCTTTTAATTCACAATCACCTCTGGGAACGACCGTCCATCCGGATATTGTCAAGGCAACCCTGGAAACAGCCCTGATGCTTCAAAAGCTTGGGCATGACGTGGATGAGGATGTTCCGGAAGTCGACGGCCGGTCCCTGGCCATGAGCTATCTCTCCATGTACTTCGGAGAAGTGGCGGCAGACATCGATGAGCTTCAGGGCGTGTTGGACCGGAAGGTTTGCCAGGACGATGTAGAAACCGCCACATGGACGTTGGGCATGCTGGGGCGGGCAACATCGGCGTTTTCGTTTGTCAAGGCCATCCGCATGTGGGGCCGGGCATCCAGGAGTATGGCCCGGTTTCATGAAAAATATGATGTCTATCTGACACCCACCATGGCTCATCCACCCATTCGTGTGGGCGAACTGAAGTTGAAACCACTTGAAAAAGCCGCTTTAAGGATGGTGAATACGCTCGGCATGGGGAAACTCTTGAAACGAACCGGTATCGTGGAGAAACTTGCCATTGAAAATCTATCCAAGACCCCTTTTACGCAACTGGCTAACTTTACGGGCCAGCCGGCCATGTCTGTTCCCCTGCAATGGACATCGGATGGCCTGCCGTGCGGCATGCAGTTCATGGCACCCATGGGTGATGAAGCGACACTTTTTCGTCTGGCAAGACAGCTGGAAGAGGAAAAACCCTGGTTTGATAAGCGACCGGCGAGGAACGTATGAAGGTAGACGGCAAGCAAATGCGACCTATCTGGTTCGATGAAACCAGCCAAACGGTAAGGGTCATCGACCAGCGGCAGCTGCCCCACAGGTTGGTCATTGCAGAACTCACAACAGTGGATAAAGTGATTACCGCCATCCAGGCTATGTACGTCCGGGGCGCACCGCTCATCGGTGCCACGGGGGCATATGGTGTATACGTTGCTGCCTTGAACACATTGGTGTCTTCCGGCGACGAAGTATTTTTTCTGAAAGAATGCGACCGAATCAAATCAGCCAGACCCACGGCGGTCAATCTTGCATGGGCAGTCGACAAAGTTCTAACGGACGTATCGCAAAAAGAGGCGATTGCAGATAAAGTTGCTGCAGCCAAAGTTGCCGCCGCCCGCATCACGGAACAGGAAGCGGAAAACTGCCGCCAGATCGGTTTAGCAGGTCTGGGACTGGTAAAGTCTCACAGCGAGGCCAAAAACGGAAATACGGTTCACATCCTCACGCATTGCAATGCCGGCTGGTTGGCGTGCGTGGAATACGGTACGGCAACAGCTCCCATCTACGCAGCCTTTGATAAGGGGATCGATGTGCATGTCTGGGTTGATGAAACACGTCCATTGAACCAGGGCGCCAGGCTTACGGCATGGGAGCTGGGAAAACATGGCATAAAGCACACCATCGTGACGGACAACGCCGGTGGACATCTCATGCAGCACGGGATGGTGGACATGGTGATTGTGGGTACCGACCGAACCACCCGAACCGGGGATGTGGCCAACAAGATCGGAACCTATCTTAAGGCCCTGGCTGCCAGGGACAATGACATACCCTTTTACGTGGCCTTACCGTCCAGCACCTTTGACTGGCAGGCATCCGACGGTTTAAAAGATATTCCCATCGAAGAAAGAGATCCGGACGAAGTCCGGTATGTCCAGGGAGATCACGCGGGGTCTCTCAGGAAAGTCCTGATTTCTCCCACCGACAGTCTCGCTGCCAACCCGGCATTCGATGTAACCCCGGCAAGACTCGTTACAGGACTCATAACGGAACGGGGTATCTGCAGGGCGGACGAGACGGATATATTGAGATTGTTTCCGGAATTTAAAAATGAAAACATGTAACGATTTCATTTTTAAATAATTGGGGCTGAACATCCCCAAACGCTAAAAATAAAACCGTTCATATTAGTCTTAGTTTTTGTAGCTTTTCAAAAATACCGGGTAATGGCCCTGGATTCCTGCCTTCGCAGGAATGACGATTCCGTTTGAGTGTTTGTCATTCCCGCGAAGGCGGGAATCCAGCGTCTTCAATCAAGGAGTCATATAGAT
>JAOZSO010000367.1:0-4102 GCA_029939655.1 Desulfobacterales bacterium | reverse complement strand
ACCAGGCTGTTGATGTCGGTTTCCGTAAATATGATGTCTTCTCCCATTTCCGTATTTTTTGCCGTTGCAAGAATATAGGCGACCTTGTCACCTTCCTGTTTCATCATAGGATGTGAGGCGTCCAGGCTGAATTTGCCGTTGGGTTCGATGATGTCTTTGAGCAGCATTTCAGAAATGAGATCAATCATTCCCGAACCGCATATGCCTCTGGGAGCTGCCCCACCGACTGTTTGGTATGAAGGTTCCAACGTATCGGGGTCTATGCTGATTTTTTCGATGGCCCCTTCTTCGGCCCGCATACCCCAGCGAATGCCGCCTCCTTCAAATGCAGGGCCGGCGGAGCAGGCCGCCGTCATCAGCCAATCCTTGTTTCCCAGGACGATTTCACCGTTGGTTCCCACGTCGATAAACAGGGTCAGGGGTTCTTCGCGGTGGAGACCGGAATAGATCATTCCCGATACAATGTCTCCGCCCACATAGCTTGCCGGGCCCGGCATGATGAAAACCGCGGCAATCGGATTGGCTTTGATCCCGATCTCTCCGGCTTTGAATATGGGGAATTCCGAGGCGTTGGGGATATAGGGTTCCCGGCGAATGTAGCGCGGTTCGATCTTGAGCAAAAGGTGCGTCATGGTGGTGTTGCCGGAGAAGGCCACGTTTTTGATCTGCCGGTAATCGTTTTCGGTACTGTCCAGCGCTTCATCGATGAGGTTGTTGATGGTCGACAATACCATGCCGCTTAGTTTGCTCACCCCGTTTTTCTCCGCACAGACGATGCGGTTGATCACGTCATCGCCACAGGCTGCCTGCCGATTGTGACCCGATGTCGCAGCCAGGATGGAGCCATCGGCCATGTCAACCAGATAGACAACAATCGAAGTGGTACCCACATCGATGGCGAGTCCCAGGGATTTTTTTGCGCTGTTGCCCGGTTCGACTTTTAACACCTCATTGGAGCATTTTTTTCTGATAATGGAGACCTTGACCTTCCAGCTGTCGTCTCTCATGGTATTTGAAAGTTCCCGCATCACCTTTAATCCGACATTCAGGCGGTCAACATCATAGCCGGCTTTTTTCAGCCCGCGGTTGAGCCTGTCCAGATCGCTGACTGAGTCTTCCAGGGTTGGTGGCGATAGCTCGAGGGAGATCTCCTGGAGCATCGGCTCGATCCGGCTTACCAGTCCCTTGAACTGAACCGACAGTTCCTCTCCCAGGCCGGCAACTTTCAATTTTCGTTCAACCGCTTCCGGAGGAATGGAAACAGCAACATCACCCTGAAGCTTTGTGCGGCATGCCAGCAGGTAGTTGTTTTTCTTTTCCTGGTCTGTCAGCAGAGGTGTAGGGTCCGGCTCGACTGAGCCGGATTCCAGAATCAGTTTGCATTTGCCGCAAGCGCCTTTGCCGTTGCAGGAGGCGTTGATGTGCACATCCGCTTTTTGGGCGGCTTCCAGGAGGGTGGATCCCGGTGCCACTTGAACTGTCTTATTTTCCGGTTGAAAGGTTACCTTGCATGTGTCCACCTTCTTTAGGGCAGCCTCTTGCCTCGCCTTACGTGCTTTGCGTTTATGTTCGTACCATATGGGGCAGGCACTGCGAAATTTACAGTAAATTTCGGGATCGCGGCACTCGAGACATTCCTCGCACAGATAGATGCCGTGCTTGGAGCACATGTAGCTGGTCTCTCTATCCGGATGGTTCACACATTTTCCCATTTATATTCCTTTCAAGCGCTTAATATAGGCAAAACAATAACATTTTTGAGCCCAAAGTCAATTTGCAAGGATAGACCACCAGTTTATTCCTTTAATAAATTTGTCATATATTCAATTCCATTTTATCCGTGTTACGGTTTGCACTGGATACGTTTTAAGAAAAAAATACTTGAAAAAATGACGGGCGATGCAAATATGAAAACAGTGCTAAAAGTATATCTTTCTATCAACATGCCGGCAATCAACGGAAAGATTGCCGTTGTCAGGCTGAGGGTTCCGCTGATGCCGGCATAAATGGCACGGTTGTCGTTGGTTGTGATTTCCAGCAGAATACCCTCGATCGATATTTTGCCGGCCGAAATCACAAATCCCGAGAAAAAAAATATCCACTGAAAAAAATCAATACTCGTGCGGGAGAGGACCAGTGCCAGAAGCGGTAATAAGCCTCCCATAAGCGCATAGCAAAAGGATATCCCCTTGAATTTATATCTGTTGGCAATTTTTTTCCATATGATGGTTGAAAGGGCCATACCGACAAATTGCAGTAGCAGATAGTTGCCGATCTGGTGACCCGACAAACCAAAACGGGCTTTTGAAAGGGCAATGTAAAAGGGAATGACGGTGAGACCCAGGCTGGATGCGTTGATGAGTAATATATAGTTTGAAAGGTTTTTATCGTTTTTGAGCACGTGTGGTATTGCTTTAAGTACCTTAAGCATCCGGGATAAAGGACTGACCTTCCCCGGCGCCTCTCGAATCGCCCAAAAGCCCCCAGTGGCAATGAATAACAGGGCGGCGGCGATAATGAAAATAACCATGTAATTTTTAGGGTAGGGCAGGGCAATGACAAGATGGCGGACGACGAGGGCGGAACTCAGCATGGCCACGGAAGCGATGGCCTGCTTTGAAATGAGAAAGCGCCTCCTCTCAGATTTCGGAAGGGCCTTACCTAATATGTCGGTGTAAGAAATACCCGCAAAAGCGCCACTGGTCGCAAACAGCCCCACCCAGAGAAACACGGTGAACATCAGTATAGAGGGATCGCTTTTTTCGGCAATGGCCAGGGTATACCCCATTCCGGCTAAGGAAAGAACGCGCAGGTAAATGCCCATCAGTAAAAAAGGCTTCTTGCGGGGCCTGCCTGCCAAAAACCCGGCGAACAATAGCTGGGTTACCAATGGCAACCCGACAGCAATGCCGGTAAGCATACCCACATGAAAACTTGAACCACCGATCTTCAATACCAGAGAAGAAAATACCGTATTTACGTCAATAAAGGTGGTAACAAAAGCCAGGAAAAGGGCATGCCAGAGAAAAGCGATGAAATTGTGTCTGGAATTGTTCACATCAACAATGATCTTTTTCAGTAATGGATTCGATATATCTTTCTGCCGAGATGGCGGCAACAGCGGCATCTCCTACGGCCGTGGCCACCTGCCTTAGAGGCGTATGGCGTACATCGCCAGCCGCAAATATACCGGGTACGGAGGTTTCCATGTTCTCATCGGTCATTAGAAATCCGGATTCGTCTACCGTCATGCCATTGTTTAAAAAAGCCGTATTCGGATTGATACCAATCCATACAAAACACCCGTCAGCTGGAAGTGTTGATGCCTCTTGTGTCTTCACATTTTTCAACGTAATATTTTCAACATTAAAAAACCCGTCGATTTTGGTCGGTATGTGATTCCAAAGAATCTCGATTTTATCGTTACAAAACACCCTTTCCTGAAGAATTTTGGTTGCCCTTAACTGATCCCGTCGATGAACGAGGTAGACTTTCTTGGCAAACTTGGTGAGATACAGGCTTTCCTGAACAGCTGTGTCGCCCCCGCCAACAGCAACCACAACGCGATCTTTATAAAAAGGCGCATCGCATGTTGCACAAGAGGATATGCCTTTTCCGTAAAAGCGTTCTTCTCCAGGAATTCCCAATTTCTTAAAGGAAGCACCGGTGGCGATGATGACCGCGTAGGTGGAAATGGTTTTATTCCCCAAATGAATTTCTTTAATGGTTTTCGAATAATCGATAGATTGCACGTCGTCAGTCGCAATTTTGAGCCCGAATTTTTTCGCCTGATCGGTCATCTGCTGAACCAGCGCATGGCCGGCGAGTCCTTCGGGGAATCCTGGATAATTTTCAATCCAATCTGTCAATAGAATTTGTCCGCCTGGTGCGGATTTCTCAATGAGAACCGTGTTCAGCCTGGCGCGGGACGCATAGATTCCAGCTGTCAGGCCAGCTGCCCCGCCGCCGATGATAACCAGATCATAATCAGCTTTTTTCATTTTATCACCTTTCAATTAATATTTATGCGTTTTGGAAGATCAAGCAGCCTGTCTGTGCGTATCGGTTTCAGCATTGCTGCGGTCATGCCATTCTTTTTTCA
>JAOZSO010000366.1:0-4104 GCA_029939655.1 Desulfobacterales bacterium | reverse complement strand
GCCTCACATGCAGACCGGTCAATGAGTCATTGATGGCCATTTCCCACAATTGCGCCTTGCTGATGGAGATCGCTGCCTGGTCCGCCACCGCGCCCAGCATTTCGATATCCTCATCCGTAAAACCGCCACCCGTCTTCTTGTTGGTGACATTGATAACACCAATGATGTCCTCATACACTTTCATTGGGATGCAGGCAATGGAGTTTGCAAAAGATGTACCGCCCCCAATAAACCTCTTGTCTTCAACGGTTTTGTTGATGAAAGTCGGCTCCCCTTTTTGGAACACGGTCCCGGCAACACCTTCTCCCGGCTCGAAGGTTTTGCACTTGATTTCATTGTTGTTGACTTTTCGCTGGTACTCTTTGTCTTGCAAGCCTGCCAGCACACGAACACTCAACTGATTCGTATCCGGGTCGTGAAGCATGATGGAGCCCTTCTCGGCCACTGTCACATCGATAGCCTGATTCAGTATGTACTTCAAAAGGCTCTTGAGATCACTGATATAGGTCATGGCCCGTCCGATATTATATAGGAGAGACAAGTTGTTAAGTGTCTTGTCCAGATCCTCCTTTTCCTTTTTATGCCGCTCAAAAAGGAGGCAACTGTTGATGGAAACGGCCGCATGCATGCAGATCCGTTTTAAAAAATCGAGATGAAATTCATTCTTGGAAATTTCTTCAAAAGATTTGTTCAACGCCACTAAACCGATGACATTCTCCTTCATGTTCAACAAGGCCCATGTCACAAATTTCAAGCTTCTGGGTGCTTTTTCTCTGAAAAACGACTTAACTTCAGGGATATCGTCGATGTCTTCCATGGGTTGAAAGCTGCTTTGGCGCAGCCGGGATAAAAGGCCATCCCCACTTTTGAGTTCATCTTTCCAGACCTTAAACCCCTGGTTGTAAACAAGGCTAAAACTGTTGATTTCCTGATTAAAATTAAAAATAGCAATAGCGTCGGCACCCAGTTTCCTGCTGAGAATGTCGGCAAAAATCTCATACAGTTCATCTGAACATCGGGTATCGCTCAACTGATGCACGGCATCCAGAAGTTCGCTCAGCTCTTTGACGCGGGGGTGAATGTCATCCTGATTACTGGTGTTAATTTCAACTGTCATAGCGCTTTCCACCGAAATAGATTCGTTTTACGAATTGGGGAATTAAAATCCTTCAAATGGTTCCCGTTTGACGAATCGACCCCTGCCGATTTCGCCCACAAAGGCAACCTGCTCGCCATTCCATTCTGCAACCCGCTTGCCTCTGGAATAAACAGCATACGGCATGCCGGTCATTTCCATGCCCTCATAAGGCGTGTAATCGACATTCATATGCAGTTTGCCCTGGGTAATTGTAAATTTCTGATCCGGATCAAAAACAACGATATCGGCATCCTTGCCCACGATGATTTCACCCTTGTCCTTTAATCCAAACATCCGGGCAGTTCCCGTAGAAAGAACATCCACCATCCGTTCGAGACTGATGCGACCGTTGACGACGCCTTCCGTGTGCATCAGCATGAGAAGTGTCTCGATGCCAGGCGCACCGTTAGGAATTTTTTTATAGTCATCCTTTCCAAACATGTCCTTTTTACCATTAAAGTCGAACGGGCAATGATCCGTTGCAACCACCTGGATATCGCCGCCCTTCAAGCCCCCCCACAAGGCCTCGCTGCTTTCTTCTGTTCTCAACGGGGGTGACATGACGTACTTGGCGCCGTTGAAATCCGCCTCCTTGTAGCGATCTTCATTCAGGAGTAAATACTGGGGACAGGTCTCTGCAAACACGTCGATGCCGTGGTCTCTGGCTTCTTTAACCTTGAAAAGCCCTTCCCTGGAAGAAAGATGGACAATATAAATCCGTGAACCGGTCAGCTCCACCATTTTGGCGGCCCTGGAAATAGCCTCTTCCTCGGCAATATTGGGCCGGCTGACGGCATGGTAATAGGGTGCCAGCTTTCCTTCCTTTTCGAGCATTTCGTTCATGTGCTGAATGATGTAGACATTTTCCGCATGGACCTGTACCAACCCGCCATATTTTTTTGTCTCCTCCAGGAGTTTGATCATGGTGGCATCATCCACTCTGAAATCATATACCATGAATATCTTAAAGCTGGGTGTGCCGTAATCCATGATTGCCTTTTTGACCTCCTCGATGACCTCCGGCCTCGGGTCCATAATAGCGGGATGCAATGAGAAGTCCACCACCGCTTTTCCTTCGGCCCATGATTTTTTTCTCTCAAGAGCCTCGAACAGGGATTCACCTTTTTGCTGCAGATCAAAATCGACCACCGTGGTGACGCCACCACATGCGGCTGAAATGGTGCCGGTTTCGTAGTCGTCCTGCGCACTCGTTCCCATAAACGGCATGGAGATATGCGTATGGGGGTCAATGGCCCCGGGAAGCACATATTTCCCCATGGCATCGACGGTTTCGTCCGCTGCGACATCAAGATTCTTTCCAATCGTTTTGATCTTATCCTCTTCCGTATACACGTCCGCAGTATAACGTCCGGTCGAGGTTACAATCGTACCGCCTTTAATAAGTACACTCATTGGGTCCCTCCTTGGTAAATGCTTCAACTTTTATCTCACTCTCCAGGTTTTTATCCATTACCTGGGTCTCATCACGGCTCCATGTCGCGGGCATCTCCTTAAAGGAAATCAATCCCGGCACGGGGCAAACAAAACTGCAGAGCATGCAGCTCAAACACTTGTCTTCCACCAGTTTCGGCCTGCGTTTTTCTGCATCCCACTCAATGGCCTGTCCGGCGGCATCGGTGCATACGGTGTAGCACTGGCCACACCCCACACATTTATCGAGATCGTATTGGGTAATACCCTGACGGTCCAGATCGAAGTGATCGGTTGTTTTCAGGTTTGGCAGCGCCCTTCCCACCAGATCGCTGATTTTTGTTATGCCGCGTTGGGCCATAAAATCCGACAAACCTTCGATCATGTCTTCAACGATTCGATAACCGTAGTGCATGATGCCGGTGGTCACTTGTATCGTCGACGCACCCAACAGAATGTATTCCAGGACATCGACCCAGGTCTCGATACCCCCGATCCCGGAAAGTGGAAGCGCGAGCCCTTCACACTTCGCCATGTCGGCAATGAAATGCAGCCCGATGGGTTTTATGGCAGGTCCGGACGTACCGCTGACGGCCCCTATTCCGAATATGTTGGGTTTGGGAACCAGGTCTTCCAGACCGACTTCTGATATACCACTCACCGTGTTGATGGCGGAGATGGCGTCGGCACCACCGTTTTTCGCATAAATAGCCGGTTCCGTCATATCCGTAATATTGGGGGTCATCTTGGCAATCACCGGAATAGAAACAGTGTTTTTGACCGTAGTAGTAAATTTTTCAATAAGGTCAAATGCCTGGCCCACATGATGTCCCGATCCTTCAATGCACATATGAGGGCAGGAAAAATTGAGTTCCAGCATGTCCGCACCATTATCCTCGGACACCCTGGCCAGATAGGCCCACTCTTCGTTAGAAAACCCCATAATGCTGGATATCAAAACATGCGCTGGATAATGTTTTTTCAGGTAGAGAAAATCGGTCAGGTTGTCCTTCAAGGGCCGATCGGAAATCTGTTCCACGTTCTGAACCCCCACAACCCGTTTTGCACCGTAGTGATAAGCATTCATTCTTGGGGATGGATGGATGATTTCCAGCCGATCCGAGTTGAGTGTTTTAAATACCACGCCGGACCAACCGGCCTCAAAAGACCGTGCAACCATTTCGGCACTGTTGGACACCGGTGATGAAGAAAGCAGGAAAGGGTTTAAAAAGGTTTTCCCGCAAAATTCGATGGAGAGATCTATGGGTTGACTGGACACGATGAATCCTCCTGTAATGCCCTGGATGTACTATTTAGTGTTTATTAGCAATAAACGATAAATTGTAATGCACTAAATGATGAATAAATCCCAACGCACAAACACCAAATGACAAACAATTTTCAATGACCAAAAATCAAAATCCCAAACTGAAATTGGCTGTTAGCAGATAGCTTTCCATTCGACGTTCGATGTTGGACGTTCGATGTTCAATGTTCATTTTTCTCGGACTCAGCAGGGTTCCCCATGGGTCCCT
>JAOZSO010000365.1:3731-4111 GCA_029939655.1 Desulfobacterales bacterium | reverse complement strand
AGGGTTGAATCCCAGGGCCAGATTCGTGAAGTGGTGGTTCCGGTTGCTCTTTTCGATATCAGTGATTTTCTCAATGTCTTTTTAGTTCCCTTTCTGGTGGGATTTATTCTCTATATCATGGGGTTTATCGTCTACTTTCTCAAACCCAACACCCCCACCAGTTGGACGTTTCTGGTCTTGTGCTTTACCCTGGGGACCATGATTCTTGCCGGGTTGGAGAACCAGACTTCCTATTTTCTTGTTCCGTTTTTCTATACCATCAATACACTCTATGCCTTCAACTTCCTGCATCTGTTTCTTATTTTCCCGGAAAGAAAACGTATTTTAGAGAAATTTCCCGCCCTCGAGTATCTCATTTATCTACCGGCTGTGATCCTGAT
>JAOZSO010000365.1:536-3721 GCA_029939655.1 Desulfobacterales bacterium | reverse complement strand
CTTTCCGGTATCGCCCACACTGAAGAATCGTGGCACCGCCTGAACAAGTTTATGGATGATCGTGGCTTTGAACTTCGTTATGATCACGAGTTTGAGACCCGTCCAGGCCATATTGAGGCCACTGACAGATACCGTTATTTTCTACGTGTCTATAAGATGTCAGACGCACTTGCGGCCAAGTCCGAAGATGAGATAGAAACAGAACTGATGATGACCCGCCTCGCACTTCGAAAGAATGGTGAAGATAACGGGAATGATCTCACCTGTTTTTCCTGCCGCAAATATTTCACCATCTTTCAGGATATTTTCAGCGGTGGGGCCTGGTCCTGGTTTCCCACCTATAAAGAACTCGGATCAATCAACCGGATATGTACCCTGCTTTGCGTGGTCGGCATGATTGCTTTGATCGTTCACACACGCTTCAAAGCATCCACCATACAGGCAAAACAACGGGCGCGGGTGATCTTCTGGGGGGTTCTCATTTCGTTCGGCCCGCCGGTCATCATCATGACCCTGGTCTTTTTTATCAAAATTAATTTTCCCTGGAACCTGCTCTCTTTTTTCGTCGTTTTTTTCCCTGCATCCATTGCCTATTCCATCGTAAAACACAACCTGTTCGATGCAGATACCATCATCAAACGGACTGTCGGGTATATCGTGGTAACCACCGTAGTCATTGGTGCCTACGTCTGTGTCAGCCTCATTCTCAATATGTTCTTAGGCCATTACGAACTATCCCAGTCCAAGATATTCCCGATTTTATTTACACTGGGGGTTATCCTGGTGTTCAACCCGCTCCGGGATCGCATTCAAGCTATTGTGGATCGCCTCTTTTACCGCCTGGAATACAACTACCAGGAGGTCGTCCAGAAAATCAGCGAAACCATGCGTTCCCTGTTGAAGCTTGATGAAATCGGCACAAGTATCATGGACACGGCCCTGGGAGCCCTGTTCATCGACTCCGGTTGTGTCATGCTGATGAATCGGCAAACCCGGGATTATGAATGTATCAATGCCAGAGGCGAATTTTTTTTACCGGGAACGGATCTTGGATCCGTTACAATGCCGGGCACGCCGGAAAACGTGAGACAAGATGAATCTGATCCAAGTGGGACTCTTGTAAATAGGATGGAAATCGATATATCTTATGAGGACCCTCTGATTCAAAAAATAGCGGAAAGAAAAAAAGAGGTCACCATTTACGATGTCCGGGAAGATTCTTTTTTTGAGGAAAACAGGGCGTCCTATGAAAAGACTTTTCAGCGTTTGAATGCCACCATGATCATACCCCTGATTTATGAAGACCGGGTGACCGGCTTGATATCCCTGGGCGATAAAAAATCCGGCAAATTTTATCGCAGGGAAGATATCAACCTGCTCAATACGCTGGCAAACCAGGGGGCCGTCGCGCTCGAGAATGCTTTCATGCTGGAAGAAGTAATCGAAAAAGAGCGCATGGAGGAAGAGCTCAGTATCGCCAAAGACCTCCAGGTGAGCATGCTGCCGGCAGAGTGCCCCAGGGTAGAGGGACTTGAAATTGCAGCCTACTCCATGTCTGCCATGGAAGTGGGCGGTGATTTTTATGACTTTATCGAAATGGGAGCTGATAAGGCGTGTCTGGTTATTGGTGACGTAACCGGAAAAAGTGTTTCCGGCGCTCTGGTGATGTCGGCTTCCCGCAGCATATTCCGAATGCTGTCGGAAGAGAATTTTTCTGTTGCAGACATCATGATCCGGGCAAATCGGCGTACGAAAAAAGATATCAAGAGCGGCATGTTTGTGGCTCTTCTGTATGCGGTCCTGGATGCCAAAGAAAAGCGGATTCAGATGTGCAGTGCCGGACAGACCCAACCGATTCACCTCCGGGCAGGGGCGGAAACGGCCGATCTGGTGGAGACCATCGGCGACACATTCCCCCTCGGCATACTGGAAGAAGTCGATTACCAGGAAACGCAGGTTCAGGTGGCATCAGGTGACAAACTGGTTTTCTATACAGACGGCATCGTGGAAGCCATGAACCCGGCATCCGAAATGTTCGGCTTCGAGAGACTTCAGGAAATCATACAACAGTCAAAGGCCTTGAATGCGGAAGCACTTCTCAAAGAGATTATCGAGGGAGTAGACGATTTTGCAGCGGGTGCGGCCCAGCACGATGATATTACGATTATCGTCGTGAACGTCGAGGGATAATCAACACGTGAAGACCAGGATTATTTCAATAGCGGTCTCTTTTTTTTTGTCTTTTTTGTCGGCTGGGTTGCTGGCCGTTTCCCTTCCTGCGAATGAAATCGCCTGGCTGGCATGGATCGCGCTTGTTCCGCTCCTGATAACGATATCCGGCAGACGGGTGGTTTCAGGCTTCCTGTTATCCTACCTGTGCGGTATCATATCTTCGGCAGTTATTTATGACTGGATATTTGCAGCACCGGGCTATCAGCTTCCGCATCATGTCATTTTAGCTCTGATAGTCGGATTGTACACCGGCATATTCGGATTGATTTACGGGTATGTCTGCAATCGATGGCACAGTGCCGCGGCCCTTGTTTGTGCTCCGTTCATCTGGGTTTCAATGGAGTATATTCGGTCGAATGTCTCTTTTCTGTCCTTACCGTTTCCGGTGCTGGGTCATTCCCAGTATCAGCACCTTCAGATCATCCAGGCAGCAGCGATCACCGGTGGCTACGGTATCAGTTTCCTGATTGTGATGGTAAATGCGGCCATTGCCGGAGCGGCTCTGATGCTGGTGTCTAAGGCAAAGCCACCTGAATATCTCAATTGTCAATCACCGTCCAAAAGAAGTGTGTGGCTCCTTTTTTGTATCGTATTCGTTCTGTTAGGTGTGACCTTCGTTTATGGAAAGACGGTTCTTTCCAGACCCGCCGGTGGCAAGAAGATCCGGATCTCCGTCATTCAAGGCAACATCGACAAAGAAATGAAGCGCGATACCAGAAATTATGCCGGCGACATTATGCGAAGATACACCCAATTGACGCATGCAGCACTGAAAGAAAACCCGGATCTTGTTGTGTGGCCCGAGGCTGCGACACCCGGGTTGGTCCTAAAAAATTTATCGCTTCAGCAGGAACTTGTTTCCTTGATAAAAAAGGCCGACCGTCACTTTCTAATCGGAAGCTCCGAATATCCCAAGTTTTCCGATGAGCCCTTTGATAAGAATAAATTCGGTA
>JAOZSO010000365.1:0-526 GCA_029939655.1 Desulfobacterales bacterium | reverse complement strand
TGATACCCTTTGGGGAATACATCCCCTATGAAGATACGATCCCATGGCCTGAATTCATAGTTCCCAAGGAGAATCGTGCCAGAGATGTCCCGGGGAACGAGTTTACGATTTTTGAATTGGGCGGCGCAAAATTCGGTGTGGTGATCTGTTCGGAAGGCGCATTCCCGAATCTGTTTAGAAAATTCGTAAAAGAGGGTGCGAATTTCATGCTCAATATTACCAATGAAGGTTGGTTTGGAGAATCCGCACTATATCAAAAGGTTGCTGCCTCTGTTTTTCGGGCGGTAGAAAACCGGATTTCACTGGCGCGGGCTACGAATACCGGCATTTCCTGTTTTA
The DNA here is from genome assembly GCA_029939655.1 of Desulfobacterales bacterium. GTDB lineage: Bacteria > Desulfobacterota > Desulfobacteria > Desulfobacterales > B30-G6 > B30-G6. The sequence continues at coordinate 187 of JAOZSO010000365.1, read as the reverse complement.
TCGATCCCACCGGCAGGGTTTATGGGCGGGTTCAGAAGAATCAGAGAGAAACGTTTATCGATGGCCACATGACGGAGGATATTCTCTTGTCCGAAAACAGAACTTTTTATACGATACATGGTAATATTTTTGCCTTTGTTTGTCTCGGCGTGACCGTGCTTCTAATAATTCTGTCAATAGGTAGACA
>JAOZSO010000364.1:0-4123 GCA_029939655.1 Desulfobacterales bacterium | reverse complement strand
GCTTGCTACGGGGAATGCGAGCGAATCTAAATTAGACAGAATTCCTTACGGTCGATGCGAAGCACTGCCGCACGGCAGAACATTCCTCGCAGCTTGCTGCGAGGTTCTTCAATTGAGCGATTTTGATGTCAAACCTAAGTACATAATGAACAAGAAGTCAAGAATTTTCATATAAAGCCGCCGGCCCCAAACAAGGGAAAAGTCTGCCTGAACAGCCTTTTTTCTTGATTATTACGAACTTCGTAATTACTGTATGGTCCGTTTTGTTTCATCCATACCTGACACGATTTTTTGCCGTTTTTCTCGTGTAAACCCATATTGGTGCACTGTGAAATGGCGACGGGGGGGGTATGCATTAATGTCTACAGGAGAAATTACAATGCTTCAGGGGAAAAAAATCTGTTTTATAGGCACCGGCAACATGGGCGAAGCGCTGGTGAGCGGACTGGTTTCAAATTCCACCAGACCCGAGGATATCATTTGTACCGACGTACGCGAATCTACCTTGACGCTTATCGCTGAAAAGTATCAGGTCCGCACTACCAAGGACAACCAGGCTGCCATTAAATCATCTGAGATTGTCATTTTTGCGGTCAAACCACAGATACTGGCCCTTGTGCTTAAAGAGACCGCCGAATACCTGGACATGAGCAAACTGATTATTTCCATCGCCGCCGGCGTACCGCTCGCTGCGATTGAATCCTGTCTCAACAAGGAACTGCGGCTTATTCGGGTCATGCCGAATATCGCAGCATTTGTAAAGGAGAGCGCCACAGCCATTGCCCCGGGCAGGAATGCCGGCAAAGAGGATATCGCCATGGCAAAAGCCATCTTCGATTCAGTCGGCAGATCTGTTTTTATCGATGAAACGAATCTGATGGATGCCATCACCGGTTTGAGTGGCAGCGGTCCGGCATACATTTTTCTGATTGTCGACGCCATGGCTGATGCCGGCGTCAAGATGGGACTCTCCAGACAAGATGCCCTGTTCCTTTCCATGCAGACCGTTCTGGGGTCTGCCAAGGTCCTGCTCGAAACCAAAGAGCATCCCGGGCAACTCAAAGACAGGGTCACTTCACCGGGTGGAACCGCTATTGCCGGGATTCACACACTCGAAATGGGGGGGCTCCGGACAACCTTGATCAATGCAGTGGAAGCAGCGACCAATCGATCCAAAGAGCTCGGGCAATTGATGATAAAGCATTTCGCCGAAAACGGCATCAACAAGTAAATATCATGTTTACCGAAACCGTTTCATATTCCGCCGCTTTTGTGGCCGGGCTGCTGTCCTTTTTTTCTCCGTGTGTCCTCCCGCTGATACCGGCCTACTTTACCTTTATTTCCGGGATGACCCTGGAAGAACTTACCGATGGCTACAATGCTGAGATCCGCAGGAAAGTCTTCTTCTCGACCATGTCTTTTATTGCGGGCTTCTCGGTAATTTTCATACTACTGGGGGCTTCCGCGTCTTATCTCGGTGGGCTGACACATGATTACCGGGGCATCATCCGTGTTGTCGGTGGGGCTTTGATCGTCATACTGGGAATTCATTTGACGGGTATTGTCCGAATTCCTTTCCTTGAATTTGAAAAAAAGTTTCATTTGAAACAAAAACCATTGAATCTTTTTGGAACATTTCTGGTGGGCATGGCATTCGGTGCCGGATGGAGTCCCTGCACAGGACCACAACTCGGCTCCATTCTCGCTCTGGCCATGGGCAAGGGAACCGTCTGGAACGGCATCGGACTTTTAAGTACCTACTCGGCGGGAATGGCACTTCCCTTTGTGGTCATATCTATCTTTATTAATTATATGCTTGTATTTGTCAGGAAAGCCTCCCGTTTCATGCCGGTATTCAACAGGGTCGCCGGAACCATCTTGATCCTCATCGGCCTGCTTCTCCTTGCAGACAAGCTCTATCTTCTAACAGGAACAGGATAGCCCATCATGAAAAATCGAACAAAACTTACCGTATGCATAACAGCAGCCCTGCTGATATGGGCTGTCGCCATACCGGTAACCGCTGCAGACCAGATCAAGTGGTATTCCCATGAAGAGGGGACGGCTCTCGGGATTTCGGAAAGTAAGAAAGTCTTTATCAATTTCTATGCGGACTGGTGCAAATTCTGCAAAACCATGGACCTGAAGACCTTTCAGGATGCCGGCATCATCTCTTATTTAAATTCACACTTCATCTCTGTAAAGGTCGACGTGGAACGAGAAAAATCGGTTGCAAAAAAATATAACATCAACCCCCTGCCGGACTCCTGGTTTCTATCCGAAAAGGGAGACGTTATCGGGAATAAACCGGGGTATCTATCAACCGAAGACCTGATGCCGATTCTCCAGTTTATCAAGACGGAAAGCTTTTTAAAGATGAGTTACCTGCAGTTCAAGGAGAGCCTGTAAACCCCAAGGTTGCATAAACAACATGGCAAAGGATAGTTAATGGGCCGTTATATTCATGTGCAAAGCTTCTATCGATAGGGGTCTCCCTGCCTCGAAAATCTCCGGACAAGTCGAATAGATATGGAAAGAATGACAGAAAAGCACATGAGTAAAAGGCTAACCGGTACCCATAGATGCAAATAGTATTCTGAATTTTCCCGTGCGACCCATAAACCACAAGCACTGAACAGCAACACCATGATCATCAGCACAATGGCCACGAAACAGAGCGCCTCGGAGTCATACCATGGTGAAATGGTTTTTCTGAACAATGGGCTTCGGTCGGATCTCATAACCTGACCCATACCATGCGTATCGCCAGCATATCAAGTAAAAGTGATTGGATCACAACATGTTGTAATATTTATGTTGACAAGTATCAACATGTTGTTGTAGAAGCGGTTTCATCCTTCAGTACCCAACGCGTGGTACGTTGACTCCAAAAACCTTCAATTTACAAGTGACGCATTCTTAGCAGGACAAGAATTTGATGATTTTCTGCTTTGGTTTTTCAATGAAAACAGGAGATTTTTCGGCGATCTCCCCAACAATACAGGCGAGAGGAAAAAACACGTGTTCGAGCAGATAAAGAAACGGGACGGTAGAGTTCAGGAATTCGATTCAAAAAATATCACACAAGCCATCACCAAAGCGGGAAAAGCGACCGAAGAATTTACCGAAAGAGAAGCCAAAAAACTGACGCTTCGCGTCCTCACCCTGGCCCATGAACTCAGGCTGACTTCGACACCCGAAGTGGAAGAAATTCAGGACATCGTCGAAAGAGTTCTGCTCGATTCACCTTTTTACAAGACGGCCAAGGCATATATCCTTTATCGGGAGCAACACGCCCAGATCCGCCGAATTGCCACAGAAGCCAATGTCGACCTGGTTGAACACTATATCCAAAAACTGGACTGGAAAATTAAAGAGAACAGCAATATGTGCTATTCTCTGCAGGGACTCAACAATTACATCAGCTCGGATATCACCTCGGAATATTGGCTCAACAGTATCTATCCCCCGGAAATAAGGCGGGCGCACAAAAGTGGTGACTTGCACATACACGACCTCAGCCTCCTGTCCGTCTACTGTGTTGGCTGGGATCTGCAAGACCTCCTCGTCATTGGTTTCAGGGGGGTTGAGGGCAAGGTTGAAAGTGCCCCACCCAAGCATCTCAGATCAGCGCTGGGTCAAATCGTCAACTTTTTTTACACACTGCAGGGAGAGGCAGCCGGCGCCCAGGCCCTATCGAATTTCGATACATTACTCGCGCCCTTTATCCGCTACGACAATCTCGACTACAAAGAGGTCAAACAGGCGCTACAGGAATTCATTTTCAATATCAACATCCCGACACGGGTGGGGTTCCAGACACCCTTTACCAACATTACCATGGATCTCTATGTTCCATCTATCCTCAAGGACCATCCGATTATCCTGGGAGGCGAAGAAAAAGATATCACCTATGCCGATTTTCAACCGGAGATGGACATCCTGAATATGGCTTTTGCAGAGATTATGATGGAAGGCGATGCCAAAGGACGGGTCTTTACCTTCCCCATACCGACGTATAACATTACTAAAGACTTTGACTGGGAGAATCCCAATCTGGACATGGTATGGAAAATGACCGGCAAATACGGCATTCCCTATTTCTCCAATTTCGTCAATTCGG
>JAOZSO010000363.1:0-4127 GCA_029939655.1 Desulfobacterales bacterium | reverse complement strand
AGATCCGGACCGAATTGCTCATCACGGGACACACCGACAATCAGCTCCGCCACGACGCCGGCAACCATTTTCTCGATCAAAAAAGAATCGCAAAGACCCGACATCTCCATCACCGCCGCCGACACCTGGTCCGGGCTGCCAAGGTTGAGTCTGATGCCCCCAACGTCGGTTTTGTGCGCGACGCCCAATGCTTTGACAACAACCGGATAGCCCAGCACATCGGCTGCCTCGGCCGCCTCCTTGGCGCTGCGAGCAACTCGCGCCGAAGGAACCGCCACGCCACGCCGGGCAAGAAGTTCTTTTGATTCAACCTCATTGAGTACTTTGACGGGAATGTCCTGTTGTTTCTCGGCGCTCGTAAGTAACGGTGGACTGGGTGGTTGACTCCAGGCAGCCCCCACATCCACTGCCGCCTGGATGCCTGCAATCCCGGCATCGATACCGGCAAGCGTTGCAACACCATCTTTCATCAAACGCGCCGCCACTGTCTCCGAGATTGTATCGGAAAAGGTTGCCAGCACCGCAGCCTTGGTGCCGGTCTGCCTTGCTGCTCGGACAAAACCCCTCTCGGCCCCACCCCAGGTGGACTGGTCACAAAGGTCTTCCCTTGGGTAATCGAGCAAACACAAAGCCACATCGAAGTCTTCTGACAAAAAGGCACTAAAGTTATCAGCCATCCGGTCCTCGTCATTCCAGTCGAACATCTGGAAATCGAACGGATTTGCGGCCACCACCAATTCGTGTATTATCCCACGAAGACCTTGCGCCACTTTTTCAGACAGCGGGGGCATGCTCAGGCCGGGGCCCATGGCGTCAGCCAGAAGCGTTAGATCACCGCCCGAAGTGCTCATGGCCCCGATGCGGCCCCCCTTCAACGGACCCAGAACGTGCAACACCTTCAGCGCTTCCATGAGCGCTTCCAGGGAATCAACCCGCGCCACACCGAGCCTCTCGAACAGAGCACTCACCAGAGCATCGGAACCCGCGAGCGACGCCGTATGCGACACCACCATTTTTTTGGCAACATCGGAACGACCGGTCTTGATGGCTACGATGGGCTTGCCCAGCTCTCGGGCAATGTCGACTGCCTCCTGGAAGGCCTTCGGGTCAGGCATCGTTTCTACGTAGAGCCCAATCGCCGTGACCCTGTCCTGTCGAGCGAAAGTATGGATTGCATCATGGAGATCGAACTTCAGTTTGTTTCCCAGGGATATCATGTAAGCGATGGGAAGCCCTCGGCGTTGCATGGTAAGATTGAAACCCACGTTCGACGACATGGTGATGATGGCCACCCCTTGGTCGACCCGTCGGCCGCCCTGCTGGTCGGGCCAGAGCATCGCCCCGTCGAGATAGTTGAGGATCCCGTAGCAATTCGGCCCCACCAGGGGCATCTCACCCGAAGCCTGCAGAAGTTGCTTTTCGAGTTCTGAGCCCTCCTCGCCCGCCTCGATAAAGCCGGTGGCATAGCAGACCGCACCACCCGCATCCCGCGCAGCGAGATCTCTGACGATGTTGATGGTAAGGTAGCGATTAACCCCCACGTACGCAGCATCGGGACTTCCCGGTAGATCCGCCACCGAGCGGTAAACCGTGCGTCCCAGGATCTCCGTTTTCCTGGGATGGACCGGCCAGATCTCCCCTTTGTACCCCATGCGATCGCTCTGACGAATCACTTCCTGGGCCTGTGCACCGCCGAAAACGGCAATGGAACGCGGTTTCAAAAGGCGCTCAAATGACATATGTTGCTCTCCTATGGATATAAACCTCCGACAAGCAGAACCGGTTTGTCGGGAAATTGTAATGCAAGCGGAGTTCTATTTCTTCTTCGGTATGGGTGGTTCGTGAACATCGTCAGGGATATCCATTATATTTTTGGCATATTCGACATATTCTTCCATGGGCGTCGTAAACCTCACCACCAGCTTGGCGCCGTCCGGCGATCCACCGCCGTGCATACATCCCGGAACCCCGGCTCCGATGGTCAACCACTCGGACAGGCGTGCCGCCTTGAAACGCGACTCCGCCGAGCAGTCGCCCGCTTTCAAACATTTCTTGAGAAAGGGCCCATATTCCGGATGAGAAACATCCGCATAGGAAGGCATGCACCCGGTTTCCACGATGCCGCCGCCGATTTCCTGGGTCAGGCGCTTGACCTCGTAAGGAAGCGTTGCCACCATCACTTTGTTGGTATGAGCCGTGTGGGGATCTGCAAAAAATGATCCCGACTCATGCTGGAAACCCAGGGCACAGGCGCCGGCACCCAGTCCGAAAGTTATGGTGTTGTTGATGCTCATGTCCACCAGCTTGTTCATGAATGTTTTGGCCTTCAATCCATTGGCACGCGCCATCAGAATCGAAGCCCCGATCATGACATCCCCTTGCCCGGTGACGCAACCGCCGATACAGGCCCGGTAGTTGGCAGTAAAATATTGAATCGCTTTACCCGAATATTTGGCCTCCCGGCACATGAACACGCGTTCGTTGGGCACAAAGACGTTATCGAAAAGCAGCCAGCCCTGGGTAATGCCCGTATCCGGCACTTCCACGTCCGACGTCGTTTCAAGTTCGCGTTTGTCGCTGGGATGCCGAGCCTCCACGATAGTCAACCCCTCTATGTCCCGCGGTATCACGCAAGCCAAGGCATAATCTTTGTCCGGATCCTTGTAGCCACTGCCCGGCAGCAGGAATATCTCCTGAGCCGCCGCCGTGCCGCAGATCATCAGTTTGGCTCCCCGAATGACAATACCGTCCTCGCGCACTTCAACCACATGGAGATTGGTGTCCGGCTCCGCCTGCTGGGATGGGGGCTTGCTGCGGTCGCCCTTGGCGTCGGTCAATGCCCCCGCAACCGTCAGTCCCTCTTTCTCCGCGTGCAGGATCCATTTTTTTAAACGCGCCTTGTAATCCGTGCCGTATTCCGCATCCATATCTTCGGTAATAGCCCACATGACGTTCATGGCATTCCAGCCAACACAGACCGCGCCCGTGCAGGTGCCGGTACGGCGATAATTCTGGCGCTTGAACTTCATATTGCTTATCAGAGCACCATCATCCTGCATCATGGAATTCCAGCGCAGTATCTTTTCACCCGTAAAAATCGATTCGGCGGTATACATCTTTTCCATGTCGGAGTCGTTGGCCGCATCAAAACAGCGGGCATGACTTTCAACGGTCCGTTTGGTGGCCGGATGGGTAGTGACGTCTTCGATCAGCTCCCCAAATTTATATATATTAGGCCTCAGTTTTCTAAGTGATGCAAGATAGTCATCGCGTGTTTTAATTGCCATTTTCCTGTCTCCTTTCCATTTATCGGCAGCTGACGTGTTTTTCTTTATACTGCCTTATCTTTTCTAACACCACCGGCACAAACCCCCGGCAGTCATCGATAATTCCGTAATCCACCTGATCAAATACCGGCGACTTTTTATCACTGTTGATGGCGATCATGATTTTGGCACCGGCGATACCGACCATGTGCTGTTGTTCACCGGACAGCCCGATACCGAGATAGGTTTCCGGGCTGACCATCTTACCGCTCTGGCCGATCATGGTATCCAGTTCCGCCCAACCCTCATCCACCGCAGGTCGGGTGCATCCCAGACCCGCATTCAATACCGTTGCCAATTCGGCAATCTGGTTCCAGCCATCGAGATCTCCGACTCCGGCCCCCCCCGCAAGAATACATGATGCTGTATCTAAAGGGATTCCACCCGGTTCCTCCGTCACGACTTCCAGGGTTTGGATCCGCCCGGAAAAAAGAAATGGGCCCCGGACTGACACGATTTCACCGCTTCGCCCCTCGCCCGGAAATGGATCGGGAAATACACCCTGAGCCACGGTGGCCATCTGGGGTCTTCTCTCCGGGCAGACAATGGTGATTTCACCGCCATAGGCCGGGATTTTCTGCTCGAGGATGCATTCCTGGTTGATGCTCAAATCAATGCAGTGGGCTGTCAGGCCGGTTTTGAGTCGTGCCGCCACCAACGGCGCAAGCTCTCGACCTGCAGAAGTGGATCCCATGAGCACAATCTGGGGGTTATGTTCTTTTGCCAGCTTGACGATGACGTCCGTGTAAACTTCGGAGTGATACGTGCCCAGATCCGGATCGTTGCCCATATAAATACGAT
>JAOZSO010000362.1:0-4144 GCA_029939655.1 Desulfobacterales bacterium | reverse complement strand
TCATGGCGTCCAACGCCGATATCGCGGAAAAAGACCATTTGTGGATGGGCAATAGGTAGAATGTTATGCAGAAAAAATACACAGGCCCGATCACCCAAGAGACAACAAGACAATCCCCCTCATCATTATATTGGTGCAGCGACCACAAGGGAAAGCGTTACACATTTGAAGAATCACTGGAGGTGGCGCGTGCGTTTCATGGCTATCCTGCCCCGGGACTCATTTTGGGGGTCAGGATGGTATCACTGGCGATGCAGCACCTGCCCGAGAACATCCTGTTTGATGCTGTTACAGAAACCCGTAGCTGCCTGCCCGACGCCGTTCAGGTCCTCACCCTCTGCACGGTCGGCAACAACTGGCTGAAGGTCATGGATCTGGGGCGCTATGCACTATCACTTTATGACAAATATACAGGAAAAGGGGTAAGGGTCAGTATCGATTCGCCTCGGCTGAAAAAATGGCCGGAGTTGCACGCCTGGCTTTACAAAACAAAAACCAAACGCGAGCAGGATTCAGAGGCCCTATACAAAGACATCCAAGCCGCCGGCGAGCACGTTTTGAATATTGAGCACATTGAAATCCAACCTCGGCACCTTAAAAAAGTCAGCAAGGGGGCAATCGATACCTGCACCGGCTGCGGGGAGGCGTTTCCCTTGAATCACGGTAATATCTGCCGGGTGTGCCAAGGCGAGACGCCATACCGGATGCCGGATACTTCCAGGAAGGAAAACCCGTTAAAAAGAACTCCCGCGGTTAAGCGGGTCTCCGCCGAAGAGGCTGTAGGAAAGCGTCTGGTTCATGACATGACGGAAATTATTCCCGGGGAAAAAAAAGGTCCGGCTTTTAAACAGGGGCAAATCATTGAACCCGGCGACATCTGCCGATTGCAGAAAATGGGAAGACAGCATGTTTACATTGAAGATGATTCCAAATCGGTTGAAGGATTTATTCATGAAGACCAGGTCGCACTAGCCTTTGCCGGATGTATGGCCGGTGAGGGCGTCACGTTTCAGGACAATCCTCACGAGGGCAAGACTGAACTGACAGCTTCGGCAGATGGATTGTTCGAGGTCGATACCGTCCGCCTGGAGCTGTTTAATGGTTTTCCCGGAGTCATGTGCGCATCCCGAAAGTGTTTCGATGTCATACAAAAAGGCGATACCTTGGCTGCAACCAGAGCCATTCCGCTATTTCTTGCTGAAAATGAATTTGAACGTGCCATGGCGGCACTTCGTTCGGGACCCCTATTCCGGGTGCTCCCCCTCAGGAAGTTAAACGTGGGAATACTGGTAACCGGCACCGAAATCTTCAGGGGTTTGATTCAAGATAGTTTTATCCCAATTGTTAAATCAAAAGTTGAAAAATTTGAATGCTCTGTGGTTGATGCATGTATTGTCCCGGATGATCGTGGGGCGATTTCAGAGGGCGTCAAGAAAATGATAAAAATCGGCGCAGACCTGATTGTGACAACGGCGGGATTGTCTGTCGATCCTGATGATGTTACCCGGCAGGGCCTTGTAGATGCAGGATGCACCGATCTGTTGTATGGCGCTCCAATTCTTCCCGGTGCCATGACACTTCTTTCACACATCGGCGACGTACAGGTGATGGGCGTGCCTGCATGTGGCCTCTTCCACAAAACCACCAGTTTTGATATTTTGCTGCCAAGACTTCTAGCTGGATTGACCATCACAAGAAAGGACCTTGCCGCCCTGGGGCATGGCGGGCTGTGCCTGGAATGCCAACCATGTATTTATCCTGCTTGCTCCTTTGGAAAATAGATCTATATTTCCCTATTACTGTAGCCCTCTGGCCACACGATCTTCTAATTTCTGGATGGCGATGGAGCAGGGTAGTGTAAGCATCAGATATAGGATTGTAACGGTGATCCAGATCTCCATGGTGAGCAAGGTGCCGGTCATGAGTTCATTGGCCCGGAAGGAGAGTTCGGGTATGGAAATGACGGAAACGATGGAGGAGTCTTTGATCAGGGAAACAAATTGGCCGGCCATTGGCGGTAAAATACGCTGAAAGGCCTGAGGCAGTATGATGTATCGCATCATCTGATATTTTGTCATGCCCAGGGAGTGGGCTGCTTCCCACTGGCCTCTGCGAATGGACTGGATTCCGGCCCTGACAATTTCGGTGATATAGGCACCTTCGAAGATTGCCAGAGTAAAGAGAGCGGACAGGAATGTCGTGAGCTGTTCCGGTGGAGCCAGACAGACGGTCACAAGTGTTACCAGGAAGTTATCCTTGCCTTCCAAAGCGTCTCCGATACCGCTGTAGGGCAGGAGGTGGGTTCCGATAAAAAAATAGACGATAAAGATGATTACCAGGGGTGGCAGGTTGCGCATGGTTTCGACATAGGTGCCACTGATCAGCCTCAGAAATACTACCTTGGATGAGCGGCAGATACCCATGACTGTGCCCAGAATAATGGCCAGAATGGTGCCAAAGATGCTGAGGCGGATGGTGTTGAACAGGCCCCACATCAACACGTTGGATACCCATTTTCCGCTCTCATCATCGAAACGGTACAAAAATTGGGGGATTTGATGCCAGTTCCATTTGTAGTTGAGCCCGATTTCCACCCGGTAATATATGGCCACGCCGGCGATCAGGAGAATGGCGCCTGCAATAACGTCAGATTTTTTTAATTGGATATTTTTTTTGAGCATAGAGTCTTCACTCTGACAATTTTAAAAAATGAACGTCCAACATCGAACATCGAACGTCCAATGATGAATGAAAACAAAAACCTAATACCGACTCTTGCGGATCAAGGGTTCGGGAAAAATCGCTCAGTTCAGGTTATAGTAAAATAGTGCCGGCATTTTCTGCCGGCACTATTGCATGTGGTTCTAAACCGTTTGTATTGAGCGCTGATGCTTCACTTCGTGTCACTCGGACCCTGGAATCCTTGACCCCTATATTTGGATCAGCTTTTTAGAAGGTGATCCAAATTTATTTAAGCAATGCTTCCCACTCAAGGCTCTTCCACCAGTAGTCAACCTTCTTCTGGATAAAACCGTTGTTGCGAACCGTCGTGATCCAGTTGTTCAGATAGGCCAGGGTGTCCGGGTCGCCCTTGGGGACGCCGATGCAGATGGGCTGCTGGACCAGATTCTTGTCCAGAAACATGAGGGTCTCGGGATACTTGGCAGCCAACTGGGCCGGTTGTGGCGCTGAACCCAGGAAGGCGGCAGCCTTACCATTCAGCAGTTCCTGCACCATGGGGCCTTCGTCGGGAAACAGTCGGACTGTGGCATTCTTGAAAGTTGCTTTGGCCAAAGCAGCACCGGTGGTGCCCACACGTGATATAATCGTGTTGCCTTTCTTGTCAAGGTCCATATAGTCGGTGACGCCTGCTGCAAAATTCTTGTGGACCACGACATTCATACCTGAATAATCGTAAGGATTGGTGAAGTTGATTTTCAAGGCCCGCTGGGGTGTTCCGGTCATACCGGCGATAATCAGATCAAATTTGCCGGTCAGGAGCGAAGGAATGAGGCCTTCCCACTTGGTGGGCACAAATTCAATTTTGACGTCCATGTCCTCGGCCAGTTGTTTGGCTACATCTATCTCGAATCCAACCCACTCTCCCTTTTTGTCCTGCATGGCCCAGGGTACAAATGTGGCGAGGCCAACCCGCAGTTTACCCTTGCGCATAACCTTGTCAATGATGCTGGATTTAGTGAGTTGCTTGTTGATATCATCGGCGGCCACAGATCCTGCAAGGCAGAACATCAGTGCCATCATAACTGCCGTAGCAACCGTTATCACACGTTTTTGTCCCATGATCTTTTTTTTCATCGTCTTGGTCTCCTTTTTGTAATGTGGGTGAATTCAAACAACATTCATATGACTTTTGCCGAATTGTTAACTTTTAACATATTAACCCGGTGACTAAATAGCCAACCCCGTCATGCCGGACTTGATCCGGCATCCAGTGTCTTTCTGGATTCCCGCCTCCGCGGGAATGACAACCGTGGGGTATTTAACCGCCGGAGTAATATCACTCGAACCCTTTGTTAGCTTTTTAGGAGTTTAGACTGTAGACTGTTAGCTGCTTATTGCTGATTGTCTTCGGCAACCCTTGGACCCTACATCGGGTTTATTGTGTTTATTGTGTTCATTGTGT
>JAOZSO010000361.1:0-4151 GCA_029939655.1 Desulfobacterales bacterium | reverse complement strand
ATGCAATAAAATCGCGAAGCGATTTTATTGGGAGTTACTGATAATCCGTAATCCCTCCAGCGTCAGGTCAGGCTCTACGGTCTCTATGGTTTCAGAGACATGGCTGATGAGTGATGCCAATCCTCCTGTGGCTACAACTTTGGGGTTTGTTCCCATCTCTGCTGTCATGCGTTTGACAATACCGTCCACCAGCCCGGCATATCCGTAGATGATGCCGGCTTTAAGGCTCTGGCCGGTGTCTTTGCCGACAACATGTTCCGGTGGCTCAAAGATTTCGATCCTTGGGAGCTTTGAAGCTTTCAGAAAGAGTGCTTCCGACGAAATGATTATTCCGGGACTGATGGCGCCCCCAAGATACTCACCCTTTTGAGAGATTGCGTCAAAGGTGGTGGCTGTTCCGAAATCGATGACGATCAGACTGGTTTGGTATTTATGATAGGCGGCGACAGCATTGACGATTCGATCCGCCCCCAGCTCAGATGGGTTGGAGATCCGTATGGGCATCTGCGCGTAAGATTTTGCATTGACCCAGCGGGGTGAATGCCCCAGGTATTTACGACAGAAAGAATCAAGAATCGTAACCATTGGCGGCACGACACATGAGACAAGGGTTTTTTCAATTTCGTCAAGCATGAACCCGCTGCCCAAAAACAGATTTGCTACAAGAATATTGAATTCGTCTTCCGTGGTGTTCCTCTCGGTACGAACCCGCCAGCTTTTTAAGAGTGTTTTCCCGCTGTATACACCCAGAACGATATTGGTATTTCCGACATCAATGACAAAAAGCATAGGTTTCCCTCACAATCTACAAATATTATTTTAGGAGCAGCGTGTTACTCCGGCTTGGCCGCCTGGGTAGCGGCCACAATTTTCAACGTGGCAAGCGTGCCGGCAACATTGTGCACACGAACAATATCGGCTCCGTTCAATGCAGCGATGGCAACCGCCGCCTGTGTGCCGGTTTCCACTATGGGAAGCTGTGGGTCGATATCCGTCAGGTGGTCCGGCTTCAGGAGTTTTCGTACAAAAGCCTTTCTGGATGGCCCGATCAAAACAGGCAATCCCATTGTCTTGAAGTTGGTAAGGTATTTCAGAAGCAGAAGGTTATGCCGGACGGTTTTACCGAAGCCGATACCGGGGTCAATGATGATCTTGGACCGTTGAATCCCCTTTTCTTTCGCTGTGGCAACAGCCTGTTCCAGAAAAGCGTAGATTTCACCAAACAGATCGTCATACGTGGGTGAAATCTGCATATTACCGGGTGTGCCTTTCATGTGCATCAGGATAATGGGCACACTACTGGCTGCGGCCACTTCGGCCAACGCAGGATCTGCCCGAAGGGCACTGATATCATTAATGATGGATGCGCCGGCATTCAAAGCATGTCCGGCAACTGCTGCTTTGGTCGTATCGATTGAAATGGGAATCTTGACGTGATGTGCCAAAGCTTCGACAACCGGAATAACGCGTCTGATCTCTTCTGTTTCGGAGACGGTCTCGGAAAACGGCCGAGTGGACTCACCGCCGATATCGATGATGTCGGCACCTTCCCGGACCATCTTTTCTGCCTGGGAAACCGCATCCCGGGTGGAAAAAAAACTACCGCCGTCTGAGAAGGAATCCGGCGTGACATTGAGTACACCCATGATGAGGGGGCGTGTGCCGAATGCCAATCGATGTTTCCCCCATACCAGATCGGATGATGCCGTACGCGGTTCAGTTCCTATCATCAGGTATTGATTTTCACTTTTTGCGAAGGAGCGATAACGTCGCGTTTATTCCGTATTCGGATTTAGAATTTATCACACGCTGAATGTGCATAATATTAATCCCTTATAGGGTTGAATCAGACCCCTTCCCGCATTATTCGCCGGACTCTGAGGCGGCTTTGTCAGGTTCTTCTTTTTCTGCCGTAGCCAGTGATGGGAGTTCAATGCCGGGTCTCATGGAGGTGATGAGTTCATCCAGCTCGGCACCCAATACCGTTTCTTTTTCAAGGAGACTTTCAACAAGCTTATGCAGGATATCGATGTTCTCCTTCAGGACCGCCGTGGCTTTTTCATATGCTTCACCGATGAGTTTGTTGACCTCGTCATCTATCTTTTTGGCAGTGGCTTCGGAATAGTCTCTGTGCTGAGAAATCTCCCTGCCCAGAAAAATCTGTTCTTCTTCTTTGGCATAGGAAAGGGGTCCCAGTTTTTCGCTCATGCCCCAGACACGAATCATTTTTTGGGCCAGGTCGGTGGCCTGCTTGATATCATTGGAGGCGCCCGTACTGATCCGCTTGAAAACGATATCTTCGGCAACACGTCCACCAAAGGCGACCGCCAGGTCACTCTGCAGCTGGTCTTTGTATTTGAAGTCCCGCTCTTCAGGGAGGAACCAGGTTATACCCGCTGCCCGACCCCTGGGTATGATGGTGATTTTGTTGACCGCGTCCGTATAGGGAAGAAGGCGAGCTACCAGTGCATGTCCTCCCTCGTGGTAAGCGGTTGTCTTGCGATCTTCCTCCTTGATGACCTTGGATTTTCTTTCCAGACCCATGTACACCTTGTCCTTGGAATCTTCAAAATCGGCCATGTCGATTTTCTCTTTGTTTCGTTTAGCGGCAATCAGGGCGGCTTCGTTGACAAGGTTTTCCAGATCCGCCCCTGAGAAACCGGGCGTTCCCTTGGCCAGTATGGTGACGTTGACATCCGCTGCAATGGGTGTTCTTTTCATGTGAACTTCCAGAATTTTTTGTCTGCCTCTGATGTCGGGCAACGGTACGACCACCTGGCGATCAAACCTGCCGGGCCGCAGCAGCGCCGGATCCAGAACATCGGGTCGGTTCGTGGCTGATATCAAGATTACGCCCTCGTTTGATTCGAAACCATCCATTTCAACGAGGAGTTGGTTGAGGGTTTGCTCCCTTTCGTCATGACCACCCCCAAGTCCGGCTCCCCGGTGACGCCCGACGGCGTCTATTTCATCGATGAAGATGATGCACGGGGCGTTCTTTTTGCCTTGTACAAACAGGTCTCGCACGCGAGAAGCGCCGACGCCTACGAACATCTCGACGAAATCGGATCCACTGATGCTGTAGAAGGGGACATCGGCCTCACCTGCAATGGCCCTCGCGAGAAGGGTTTTACCGGTCCCGGGTTGCCCCATGAGTAAAACCCCTTTGGGGATTCGTCCACCCAGTCTGGTGAACTTCTTGGGTTCCCGGAGGAATTCAACAATTTCGCCTAGTTCCTCCTTGGCTTCGTCAATACCGGCCACGTCTTCGAAGGTTACCTTTTCCTGCTGGTCGGTTTGCAGTCTTGCCCGGCTTTTCCCAAAAGACATTGCCTTGCCGCCGCCGGCCTGCATCTGGCGCATGAAAAAAATCCAGACACCGATGAGAAGAATCATGGGAAACCAGGAGATAAGGACAGACATGTACCAGGGTGATTCAGCAGGTGGTTTGGCATTGATGGCCACGCCCTTGGACCTCAGAAAGGAGATCATGTCGGGATCCTGGGGAGCAAATATCTTGAAATGATTTCTTCCCGTATCCGTGACGATAAGTTCCTGACCCTGAATGACGACTTCGTCGATTTGTTCATTCTCGACCATCGAGAGAAAACTCGTATAGCTGATATTGGTCTCCGGCTGGTTCTGCTGGTTGAATAGATTGTAGAGCATGATCATCATCAGTGTAATGACGAGCCAAAGTGCGAGATTCTTGTAAAACGGGTTCAAGTGATATGACCTCCAGCGATGAGTTAGTGCCCATCCACAAATGGTCTTTTTCCGCGATATCGGCGTTGGACGCCATGATTTAACTCCTCAAAATAGCACGCTATTACTCCGGGTTAAATCTGTCGTCCGCCTTGATATCACGTAAAAATCCTCATTTCTGGACGGACACGAGTTAATGGGTAACAAAATGTTAGAATACCGTTGTAACAGTAAACATTTTTCCTGATTAGGCAAGAAAAAGTTCAATTTTAAGAACATTTTTGGTCTGTTGCGTTATTTTGACTCGCTCATCGATTCGATGCCCCACAATCCAGACAATGACGTCTCTACTGACAAGAACGGGCGTCTTCCGACGAATCTCCCTGGGTACCTTGTTGTTTATGAAAAAATTCTTCACTTTTTGAGTACCCTGCATTCCCAGCGGC
>JAOZSO010000360.1:0-4158 GCA_029939655.1 Desulfobacterales bacterium | reverse complement strand
GTTCCGCCATCAGGCGGCCGATGGCCGGGCCGTTTTTGTACTGATTGCCGCTGGTACCGATAGCAAGGTAAAACCCCTTAAGATCGGATTTATCGTAAATAGGAATCCAGTCGTCAGTGACATCATAGAGATCGGCGATCCCCCTGGGGTTGTTTGGAATCTGAAGCTCCGGTATACGCTTGGCCAGGCGATAGGTCTGGGCCTGGTACTGCGCCAGGGTGACCTCCCTGTTGAAGCGATCCGGATTATCGACCCAGTCTTTTTCGTCGCAGGCAGGATCCTCGCTGCCCACCAGAACCAGGTTCCCTGTTTCAGGTCGATGATAGCCACCCAGATCGCCAT
Organism: Desulfobacterales bacterium; assembly: GCA_029939655.1. Lineage (GTDB taxonomy): Bacteria > Desulfobacterota > Desulfobacteria > Desulfobacterales > B30-G6 > B30-G6. The sequence goes on along the minus strand of JAOZSO010000360.1, from coordinate 3,816 downwards.
CACCCACCACCATACCGTCGGTTTCATAACTGAACGTTTCCGGAGAGGGGACAAAATGAACTTCGTGACGCAGGGGTCGGGTCTTGATATTCATTTTGTCGGCAATACCGGCCATCTGGTTGATCACAGCGGAGTGGGGTCCGGCAGCATTCACCAGGACAGGGGCATCGATCTTGGTGCCGTCTTTCAGGCTCACACCGATGACGCCTTTCTCGTCGTAACGGATCGCCGCAACGTTTTTATTGAAGAGAAAGGTGGCTCCTTTCGCCTCCGCAGCCCGCTGGATGTTGTGAACCGACAATACAGGATCGTTGATATAACCGTCATTGGGATAATAGATGATGGTATCATCGATTTTGTTTTTGGGCAGGTCATGGAATCGTGGGTCCTCGGGGCGTTGCGGAGGGAAAAATGAATCATCCACAAAATGGGGCATCCGCCTGAGCAGTTTTTCCCGGTTCCATACTTCATACGGTATCCCCAGCTCATCGTGAAGTTTCATGTGGTTATCGGGAACGTGACTCTGGTGGTAGATGTTTATCAGACCGGTCTGGTAGAATTTGGCATAGCCTTTTTCATCCGAAACGCCGATATACTCGTGCCAGTTTTCCCAGTCAAACCAGCTGTCATAGGCGATAGCGGTTCCTTCCAGGGTGGAATAATGGGTCCGGATAATAGCGCAGGTATTGCTGGTGGAACCGTGCCCGGCTTCAGGGAGCCGGTCCACGTTCAGGGTCTGGTATCCTTTTTTGGACAGCTCGTAGGCGATGGCCGCCCCGGATATCCCGGCACCGATGATGATGCAGTCATAACTTGGGGTCATTGTGCGCTTCCTTTTCAGGTTAATTAGGCTGAAGACTGTTAGGCATTTAGCATGAACCGTAGTAACGCGTCCAGGGCCTTCTCAGTTGCCACCATTTTCAAGTTGCATAGAGTACGTTTTGCTCACCTAAATATTTCAAAACCGGTGGTTTTCGCCTGGCCACATCGTTCGCTCCTAATAGTCTACAGCCTAACAACCTATCTACCTGGATCGTTTCCATTCATTTTTTAGAAACGATCCATTACCCAGCGCTCGTGACATATCCGGACGCTTTGATCCACAAGTTCCCGGGGGACCAGGAGCGAAATTCGAAAAGAAGTGGTGGTGACGGCATGTGTGGTGATGCTATTTTCCGCCAAAAGTTCCAGGGTGTTCAACAATGTCTGATTGTTTCGATTCAGCCCCTCTCCGATCAGGGATACCGCTGCCAGATCCGTATCAAAAGACAGGTGGGCACCGAATTTTTTTTCCAGGCCGGACTTGATGCCCTTCCAACCGTATATCTGACCGGCAGGTACCACAAAGCTTGCCTGGGAGAGACCGCCGTTTTCGGCAACATGGGTTACGCTGACTTCTTTGACCGGTACCTGTTCGGTTTCCAGGTAGGAGATTGCCTGCTGGAAGTGCCGGCGCACATCCTTTCCGGACATACGGACACGCTCGATCTGCTTTTCCCTTACAACCGCCTGAACCCCGAGTAGCTTTCCGGGAGACAATTTTCGTATAATGGTTTCACGGCCGGGATGAAACGTACTCCGGGCGTAAAGAGCGATATTCTTTTCCTTGGCGAACTGTACAGCGTGAGCATTAAGTACCTTGGCGCCGGCAGTGCTTATTTCCTGCATCTCCGGATAGGAAATTTCCGGCAGGTGCCGGGCATCGGCCACCACCGCCGGATCGGCTGAATAGACACCATCGACATCCGAATAGATCTCACAGCGATCTGCATCCAGTGCAGCGGCGAGCGCCACGGCCGAGGTGTCCGAACCGCCGCGACCGAGGGTGGTGATGTCCCGTTTGTAGCTGACGCCTTGAAAGCCACCGATGATCACCACTTTTCCCTTGGCCAGTTCATCCTGTACACGAAAGGGACGGACCTCGATGACCTGGGCATCATTGTGCCGGTCGTTGGTGATGATGCCGGCTTGTGAACCGGTGAGCGAGACGGCATCGATATCCATTTCGTTCAAGGCCATACAGAGCAGGGCCATGGTGATGCGTTCACCCGTGGAAAGCAGCATGTCCATTTCCCGCCTGGGAGGCTTGGGAGAAAATTTCCGGGCCATGGACAGAAGATTGTCGGTGGTTTTTCCCATGGCGGAAACCACCACGGCAATCTGGATCCGCTGTTGTCTAACGTTGGCAATCAGGCGGGCAATTTGTCTTAGCTTGTCAATGTCGGCGACACTGCTGCCGCCGTATTTCTGGACGATACAGGTCATTTTCAGAAAGCTCCTCAAAAGGCTATGATGCTTGGAAGCTGGGAAGCCAGGATGCCGCCATCAGCTCACATTGATAGAGCAGTAAGCTCTAAGCGGCTTACAGCTTATGGTCAATATATAGCCTAAAGATTTTCCCGTGACAAGTACTGTTCCTGAGCTGCCAAAATCATACACGGTTCAGCGGACTCGGCCATCACCATGGACCAGTTCGCAGCGTTGACAAATGAGCTGGAATCGGCCGGTGTCCCCCATGAGATGATCACCTACAGTGGGGCGCAGCACGCCTTTACTGTTTTTGGTGGGTCCCGCTATCAGGAGGCGGCGGATAAAAAGTTCTGGAAGCGGTTCAATGAATTTCTTGCAAAGACATTGACGCAGTGATGTCCGGATCACACTTGACAACACCCCCTTTCCATGAAAGAGCTTGGTTTTTCAACAAATCCTGACAACATCTGGAGGATGTTTCATGTTGACCCAACAACAGATAATTGACCGGGCTCATGAACTCATGTTCGAAGACATCGGTGTCACCAGCGCGGAACCATTTGAATCGCAGCAGCGGATCCTGTCGGAACGCCATGAGTCATATGCCTGGGCCATGGATGCTGGGCTGGATCTGGTGTCCGGAACGGACCCGCAAAACATTCTATCCGGGGCGAAATCAATTTTTGTTCTCATGGAGGTCTATTTTCGTGAATCCTATCCCCACACCATGGAACCCTTTTTCGGTCGATGTTACCTGGACGACGATCGGATAACGAAGGATGGCCTGGCCAAGCGCATCAAGGCCTTTCGATCCTATTTGCGAGACAACGGCATTCAGTCCAAGGTTCCCTTCCATCTTCCCCATCGACTGGCCGCGGGCCGCGCCGGAATGGGCACTTTCGGGAAAAACTGTCTTTTCTATTCCAACCGTGTGGCCCGCAAGAGTTCCTGGGTGCTGCCCATTGCCGTGGTGGTGGATGCGACATTTGAACCCGGAGAGCCGACCCTGGTGACCGGTTGCCCCAAGTGGTGCAGGAACACATGTATGGTGGCCTGCCCCACAGACGCTTTCAAGGGGCCCCGGCATATCGATCCCAGGCGCTGTATTTCTTTCCTGACCTATTTTGGGGAGGGACTTACACCCAGAGATCTCAGGGAGCCCATGGGCCTGTACATCTATGGATGCGACCGCTGCCAGAATGTCTGTCCCCGGAATCAGGCCTGGCTTGCGGCCGATCTGCCCGTTAACCAAAGAGCCGCCCAAAAGGCTGCTGACTTCGACCTGGCCAAACTGCTGCATATGGATCGCCCCTATTTTGAGCAGCGGATATGGCCCCACATGTTCTATATGTCTCCTGATCAGATCTGGCGCTGGAAGATGAACACGGCCCGGGCCATGGGAAACACACTGGATTCATGTCATATCCCTGACCTTGTGCAAGAATTTGAAGCGACTGAAGATGAACGGGTGAAAAGCATGTGTGCCTGGGCCTTGGGCCGTATCGGGGGAAATCGGGCGCGGTCTGCTTTGGACCGTTTCCTACCGGGAACGGACGGGCTTGTGGC
>JAOZSO010000359.1:0-4161 GCA_029939655.1 Desulfobacterales bacterium | reverse complement strand
GTCAAAGAGCTGCGAAGCAGCTATGGTGATTTTATTCTCATCAATACGAATTTTAATCATGTCAATGCCTTCTATGCCCATCAAAATCTGTTCATGCCGGCCAAAGGACCCGGTGAAGCCCCCCGGTTCGGCAAGGCCGCCAGAGGCATGAGCCGGGAGTTCGCAGAAGGACTGCGGGCTCACAAACAAGCCTTGTTCGATGAGTTCAAGAAGCTCATCCCGGCACTGGCGGAGGCGTTTCCAAATTGGACAATTGTTGTCAGACCTCATCCGACCGAGAATCAAGAGGCTTACTGCAAGATTGCCGCAGAGTGTAAGCGGGTGCGGGTGACAAACGATGGTAACGTCGTTCCCTGGCTTTTAGCTGCGAAAGTACTTGTGCATAACGGCTGTACGACCGGGGTAGAGGCATATGTGATGAGGGTTCCGGCAATCACATACCGCCCATCCGTCAATGAATATTACGACAATGGTTTCTATCGTTTACCCAATCTACTCAGCTACCCGTGTTTTACTTTTAAGGAGTTGCGTTTAACAATTGAGAAAATTATTACTGGAGAACTCGGCGCTGCAGACGGCGATGAAAGACAATCGAATATCGATCGCTATCTATCGGCACAGAATGGTCCGCTGGCATGTGAGAGGATCGTTGATGTTCTTGAAACAATGATGGCGAATCGATCCGAATTGCCGAAACCGGTCTTTTATGATCGGATGGGGGGTTGGTCTGTAGCTAACGGGCGCCGTCTGGTAAAGTGGTTGTTGTCATACCTCCCGAATTCGCACAACCGACCGGAGTTCCAGCGCCATAAATTTCCGGGCATCAGTTCTGAGGCGCTGAACGAGAAAATTAAACAAATACAGCAGATTATCGGAGATACCGACGCGCTGAAAGTTGAACAGCTCAGCAATGTGCTCTTTCGGATTTCCGCCTGAGCACCTGGATTCCGGCTCTACGCCCGGAATGACACGCCGCATAGCGACAATTATATACAATTCTTCGCTTAATGACGAGGGGTTTCAACCATCCCCGAAAGGGAGACTAAAAAAAAGGCCCCGCGTTTAACGTGAGGCCAGGAGGACGTAAATGAAAGTTTTAATCTTAGGATTAGGAAAATCGGGCACCACTGCCATGGTGTACAAAATGGCCGGTGGGCTTCCAGATTGCCATGCTTTTTCAGGTGGTCAACCCGGAAAACACATCGGCAACTATGAAAACGCGGTTTACAAGCACACCTATGAAGAACGCAAAGGCAAAAGCTTTGACCTGTACAAGGAGCATTTACAAAAAGAATCATATGACCGTAAGGTCTGGATTGCCAGGGATCCCCGTGACGCCGCCATCAGCCGCATGCTGTATCGCTGGCACAAAGGTCACAAGGGCAAGATCAAACAGTATAAGACCCACCTCAGGCTTGTTTTGAAAAAGGAAAAAGATCCCACATCCATTTCCTTTGCGGAACTGTCTCGCTACAGCGGGCACGGGGACTGGCCCCGTTCTATTGAAGAAGCCGTCACCGAAGAGCAGGTTCGCTATGAGCGGATGCACGCCTTTGTCAAGGGATTGGGAGACAATTGGTTTCTATTTAAATATGAAGACATGATTTCCGGTAATTTCGACTCACTTAACGAATATCTGGGTTTTACCGTCAAGGCAGATGGAGAGGTTCCGGCATCAACAGGCAAGGCGAAAGTCGTGCGTAAAAAAGCCTCTGGCGACTGGCGGTATTGGTACACTGAACAGGATGTCGAGCTGTTCAAACCCGCCTACAGGGATTACATGACACTCATCGGCTATGATATCAACGACTGGGCGCTCAACAAAAACCCGGTGATTGAACCCGAGTACTCATCAGTCTACATTCAGAATCTTTCCCGCAAGGCCAACCGAAACATCGTCCAGCGCTTTGTGGATTCTCTTGTTCAGCGCCTGGCGAAATAGTGCCCGGCTTCCGGTATAGATGGCAAAGATTTTTTGTATGAATGTGACTTATTGACGAACAAAGATGTAGTTGCGTATGCGTTTTTTGGTAACATGCTTTCTCGCCATAAGCTTCATGCCACCACCCTCGATGAGGTCTATAATATTTTGGCAGTACTCTTCCCTGGTTGCATCTAACTCCACAAGAAGACTTCTAAGCCTGTTATCTGAAATGGTTTTTTTTGCCCCATTGATTATTTTACCTTCAATTCCATCCACATCGATTTTAATATAATTTGGAAATGAAGGTAAAAATTGCTCTATTAAGTCATCTATCGAGAAACCAATCATTCCCTGCTTATATTTCGCAAAAAATTTTTCCCCCTGCCAGTTTATAGACTCAGCAAAGCTAGAAAGTGCACCCCCTACATGTGTGTCCACCATATACAAATGGTCTATGAGCGTCGTGTCGTTGAAAGCGACACAAAATGAAAGTATTTTGTCGTCCATCCTGTTGATCTCAATGTTTCTGTTGAGAACATGGTAGTTAAATGCTGATGGCTCAAATGCCAGCACCTCCATATCAGGTTTTAGAGCTGCATATAAGCTATACACGCCAATATTTGCCCCGATATCCCAAAATACGGAGCTCTCTCGAAAGCTGTCAATCCACTCAATGGTATCCGGCTCTTTTGTCAACAACGTGTCTGCACGATGGAAAGGCATTTCGCCTGGGCAGTAGAAACGGATAGGCCCGGATTTTGTCTTAACGGATAGCGTCGGTGCCAGTTGCTCTACAAAATTGCTGGATATACGAGCTGCATTTCGTTTACCAAATATTGCTACAGCAGCTTTAAAGGTCTTAACCAATATCTTAAGGGTTTTAACCAATACATCCCCTTTAGCTAACTGTTTCTTAGTCTTTTTATAGATTTTTTTTGGGAATTTATGTAGTTTCATTTTCAGTAATTTTATGCCACGAAATTATCGAACTTGGATTAAACGGTTTTTTACCATACAAATTTACCTTTTCTAAATCAATGTGGATTAATCCCTCGCCTTCCATCTTCTTTATTATCGAGACAAGATTAGTATTATAGTCTTTTGAATATGAGTACAGTGCTGCAGTAGATGAAACTTTATCCGATTTGCCAATATCCTTTTTCTCTATATCAATTCCATATCTATTTGTGCTGTCTACAATACTAATTCCTAATTTCGAGATCATCCATCGATCAATTTTACGCAGTTTCCTTTCCAATTTCGTTATTTTCCGTTTCCAATGATATGGCTTAAATTGCTCCCGCTTAATCTTCAATTCTTCGTCGTACTGCCATCCAACGGGTTCGGCATGATAGCAAGAGCATTGGTCCGATACCTTCAGCATTGCTTCGAAAACAGCTCGATCTATTTTCGGAATCTGCTCAATCGAGTGTGCAGTAAAGAATAATACATTTTTATTTGGCTCAAGAAACGAAAAATCTGGATTATAATAATCAAAATGCTCTATGGACATATTTAATCCATTGCTAAACCTGCGTAACTCTTCACAGGCTTTTCTCCCAGAATCTGTAAATTCACAAGAAAAAAATGTTATCTGCCTTAGCATAGCTTGATCAAGTTTGTCAGCCAAAAGAAATAAGTTAATACCAATGCCACTTCCAAGTTCAACAACATAATCAATTCGATTTCTATTTCCCAGAATATATTTGGCCAAAATTTCAATAAATTTATGGTCTAGTATAGTATCTAAAGGTGCAACAGCGTATTTTCCATTTTGAACTACTAGACGTTTTTCAGGAGATTGCCCTCTTTTAATCGGTATCCCTAGTTTTTTGTAAAAATCAAAATAGAAATTTTGATTAAAACGGGTTGACACTTTATACTTAAGCCAATCGTCTAAAATTTCACTCAAACTTTTTTTGTTGTTAGTAATATCTTTCTTAATAATTTCTAAAGCTTCCCCCCACCTATTCTCGTATTGTTCTTTTGCTTTTTGAGATGTCCGCTTTTCCATTAGGTTAAACTCCGTTTTCTTGTAACAAGAAAATTTAACAGGTTATTAATCAATGTCACTATCCTTGAATTGTTGAGAAAAACTAGTTTTCGTTCCCATTTTATAATTAATTTTGGAATATCCGATAACAGGCATAGCGTAACCGTTCAGGGGGGTCAACTAGTAATTTAACGTGATCCATCATAAACCCGGTGTTTGGTCTTTGAAATAGGCGTCGATAGTT
>JAOZSO010000358.1:0-4167 GCA_029939655.1 Desulfobacterales bacterium | reverse complement strand
ATCCTTCTTGTCACGTCGTAGCTCGAAGAGCGAAGACGGAAGAATTCACCTGGGGGAATATCCAGGCAATGGCGCTCTCCCTACGATATTGCATATAATAACAACCCATTATCTATGCTTTGCCATGTTGTTTATGCAACTATAGGGTAAACAGAAGATTGCAAATGTAAATAACAAACGGACAATCAATGGCGGTATATCAGGTCTGTTTTCGTCCTCTTTCTAAAATACCGGCTCTGCGCTCAGCAATTGTTCCCGCCTGGACAGTTTGGAAATGCTCATAATTCGTTTTCCTTTCAAGATTGATAATCTCCTCGAGAATGTTAATGGTGCTTGTTATCATCATTTGTTTTTTTTAACCCGCGGAGGGTTTTAAACCTGAATTGAGTGTTTTTTTCCGAAGAGATGTGCCGAGATCTTGATGGAGGAGGGTTCGCAAGAGATTGGTGCAGATCGAGAGAAAAATCGCTCAGTTCAGGTTAAAGAATCTGGCTCAAAAAAAGCTTGGTTCGCTCGTGTTGCGGATTATCAAAGAATTCTTCGGGTGTATTGCCCTCCACAATTTTTCCGTAATCCATAAAGAGCACCCGATGGGCCACGCTTTTTGCAAATCCCATTTCATGGGTCACCACGATCATGGTCATGCCTTCCCTGGCAAGATCGATCATGACATCCAAAACCTCTTTGATCATTTCAGGATCCAGGGCTGATGTGGGCTCATCGAAAAGCATTACCTTTGGTGCCATGCACAGGCTCCGGGCGATAGCCACCCGTTGTTGCTGTCCACCGGAAAGCTGGCCTGGAAATTTCTTGGCCTGTTCGGCAATTTGAACCTTTTCCAGATAATACATGGCAGTCTCCTCGGCCTCTTTTTTGGGAACCTTTCGAACCCAGATGGGGCCGAGGGAGAGATTTTCGACGATGTTCAGATGGGGAAACAGGTTGAAGTGCTGGAATACCATGCCGACTTCCGTACGTACCTTTTCAATATTTTTTAAATTATTGCCCAACTCGATCCCATCCACGATAATCCGGCCACGCTGGTGCTCTTCGAGGCGGTTTATACACCGGATAAGAGTCGATTTCCCCGAACCCGAAGGTCCGCAGATGACGATCCGTTCCTTCTTCTGGACGATCAAATTAATATCCTGAAGGACATGGAACTCACCGAACCATTTGTGCAGCTTGCTGATTTCGATGATGGCATCGCCTGTCGGTATTGAATTTAAATTAGCATTGGTATCATTCATGGTTATCTCTTTGTTATTTTTTTATGAAATTGTTTTCCAACCATCTATACCGGAAAAGAAAAATACCTTTTATCACGAAACCACGAAAAAGACCATGAATATTTTCGTGTTTTTCAGGTTTCGTGTTTTCGTGATTGTTTTTATTTTTTTAACACAAAGCGCACAAATATTACAATTAAGAGACTAAAGCTATATGATGGAACAATACCGTCCCAACGATGTATCTGGGCTTACAGTCCTGTGTCCAGTTCCTTTTCCAGGCGCCGGCTGTAACTGGACATAAAATAACAGCAACCAAAATAGATCAGTGCCACAAAAATATAGAGCTCTGAAGAAAACGCCATCCAGTTGGGATCCGACAACACCGACTGGGTGGTCTTGAGAAGATCATACAGGGCGATAATAACGACCAGGGATGTATCTTTCAGGGCCGATATGAGCTGGCTCACCGTAGGGGGTATTACGATTTTCAACGCCTGGGGCAGGATCACCAGACGCATGGTCTGGTAATAGTTGAGCCCGAGGGAATCGGCGGCCTCATACTGTCCCGTTGCCATCCCCTGCAGTCCCCCGCGGACAACTTCCGCTACATAAGCAGCGGTGAACATAATAATAGCCACCTGCGCCCTCAAAATGACATTCACCGTAACGCCCTCGGGCAGAAACAATGGGAAAACAATAGACGACATGAACAACAGGGTAATCAGCGGTACGCCCCGGATCATTTCAATATAAACAATACAAAGGGTCTTGATGGCCGGCATCTGGGATTGCCGTCCCAGGGCTAGAATAACCCCTAATGGATAGGCCGCTGCCAAACCAAAAAACGACAACAGCAGGGTCAACGGGAGCCCGCCCCACTGGGTGCTTTCAACGGAAGCCAGCCCCAGAATGCCCCCTTTCATGAGGAGCCCCATGATGAACAAACCGGCAAGCCAGGCATATAACAACGATTTTTTCCAATGCCGCCTGTTCCGGCTGTAAAAGAGCAGGCCCACCAGAAGAATCATGGCTAAAAGCGGCCGCCACTGCATATCGTAAGGGAAGAAACCAAAAAGAATAAAACGTATATTGGCTGGAATCACCGACCAGCAGGCGCCTTCCCCCCCTCGACACGCTTCGCCGGTGGAAAACCAATGGCTGTCAATAAAAGCCCATCGAATAAAGGGCGGGACCACCTGCCACAAAACATAAAGCGCCACCAGGGTCAGAATCGAATTAAAGATGTTGTTGAACAGGTTGGCCCGTGCCCATCCGATAACCCCCACACTCGTCACCGGCGGTTTTACTTCATCTATCGATTCTGTTGTAGTAGCCTCATTCATCTTGATAGCCTTTTAGCTGTTTAGACTGTAGGCTGTTAGGTGCTTATAGCCGATAGCCCTCAGCTACCCTCGAACCCTGGACCCCTGGTATGCTGGGAAGCGAGGATGCTTGGAGGATAGGATGCTGCTGTCTGCTTATAGCTCTTAGCTACCCTCGGGCCCTCATCCCCTACCATGTTCTTCCCTCCACCTCTCCAAACCTTCAACCCTCCAACCCTGACGTGTTACCTCTCCACCAGCGCCATCTTTGTATTGTACCAGTTCATGAAAGCCGATGTGAGCAGACTCAAGGTCAGATACACGATCATCATCAGGGCCACGCCCTCGATGGCCTGGCCGGTCTGATTGATGGTTGTGCCGGCCACGGAAACAAAGTCCGGATAACCGATGGCAACCGCCAGGGAACTGTTTTTGGTCAGGTTCAGCATCTGGCTTGTCAACGGCGGAATGATGACCCGCAGGGCCTGGGGCAGGATCACCAGATTCAGGACAAAAGCAGGCTTGAGACCCATGGACATGGCTGCTTCAGTCTGCCCCTTGCTCACCGATTGAATCCCGGCCCGGACCACTTCGGCCACAAATGCGGCCGTGTACAGTATCAGCCCCAGCAAAAGCGCGGTAAACTCGGGACTGATGTTTCTTCCCCCAACAAAATTGAACCCCTGCAGGGAAGGGACATTCATGGCCGTGGGCGCACCACCCAGAATCCAGGTCAACAGCGGTAATCCGATCACAACAGTCAGTGCCACGCGAAATAACGGGAACAGCTGCCCTGTCTGCTCCTGTCTGGCCTTGGCCCAGCGCCGTAAAAAATAGATGCCGATACAAGCGGCTAGCACCGCAATTGCCATATATTTATAGACCGGGTGTGATTCCGGTATCCCAAAAACCAGGCCGCGATTGCTCAGAAAAACACCTATAAACGGATTCAAAGCCTGTTTCGGCGAGGGCAGGATATTGTAGAAAAAAGCATACCAGAAAAAAAGCTGCAGAAGCACGGGGATATCCTGGAAAAGTTCTATATATCCACCCGCGAATTTTGATACGAGCCAGTTGGAAGACAAACGCGCCACACCGAGTACGGTGCCCAAAAGAATGGAGATAATAATCCCCACAAATGATACGATCAGGGTATTTAAAAATCCGACCACCAGGGCGCGTCCGTAGGTATCGGCTGCAGAATAAGCTATGGCCGATTCCCCAATTTCAAAAGCCGCTTCTTTCTGTAGAAAACCGATACCGGTTGCAATAGACTGTTTTTCGAGATTGGTGATCGTATTGGATATCAAATAAAAGGTCAGCAACCCCACTATCAGGAGTGTCCCGATTTGAAACAGAATCGATCGTTTCTTGGGATCGTTGTAAAACGGGACCGCTTTGGACACGTTATCCTCTTGGATTTTTTTTGGGTTTGTTTGCATATTCATCGTGTGATAAATTCTAAATCCGAATATCGAAATACGAAACAAATCCAAATATCAAATACTCAAATGTTTCAAACAGAATGCTTAAATTGGTATCCCCAAGGTCTTGTTTAGATCATTCGGTATTGCCCTTCGACCTTGCTCAGGGCGGTGAGCCTGTCGAACCGT
>JAOZSO010000357.1:0-4168 GCA_029939655.1 Desulfobacterales bacterium | reverse complement strand
TCCTTTGAAGTGATTGGGCCGCTTTTGTCACGCTGTCGTGTCATCACCATGAAGGTCTTGTCGGAAGAGGATATCGCCCTGATTATCGAATCCGCGCTCAAGGATGAAGACCGGGGTCTGGGGCAGGATTCCTGGCATTTGAGCCAGGAGGCCATCCAATACCTGGTTCATATTTCAGACGGTGACGCTCGAATGGCCTTGAACAATCTCGAGCTGGTGACAAGCCTGAAAAGAGTAGATCAAGAAGAGAAAAATGTGACATTGAAAGAGATTAAAACAGCGCTTCAGGAAAAAGCGCTCGTTTATGACAAATCAGGTGAATCCCATTACAATCTTATTTCGGCGTTGCACAAGAGCATGCGCGGCAGCGATCCCGATGCTGCCATTTACTGGCTCGGTCGTATGCTGGCATCCGGAGAAGACCCTGTTTACGTGGCACGAAGAATGGTCCGTTTTGCCGTTGAAGACATCGGGAATGCTGACCCTGATGCACTCAGAATGGCCTTGAATGGTATGGAGACCTATCGTTTTCTCGGATCCCCGGAAGGGGATCTGGCCCTGGCCCAGACTGCCGTATACCTGGCCACGGCCCCCAAGAGCAATGCCATATACACGGCCTACAAAAAGGTGCAGGAGACCATCAAGCAGACCGGGTCCCTGGAAACGCCGCTGCACATACGCAACGCGCCCACAAAATTGATGAAATCCATTGGCTACGGCAGGGATTATAAGTATGCCCATGATTATCAGGATGCCATCGTCTCTCAGGAATACTTGCCGGAAAAAATCAGAGGACAGGCGTTTTATGAACCGGTAGATCGGGGATATGAACGGATCATCAAGAAACGGCTTACCCAATGGCGTCAATTGAAGAACCGGATGCGTACGTCATCCGACAAAAAAACCAACCATCAGGATTGAGAGGCACGCCATGAAAGTATCCGATATCGAACAGGCATTAAGAGAAAGCAAATTTTTTAAAAATTTTGAGGATCCTGTCATTAAACAAATTTCAAAACTGGGGCGTATTCGCTCGCTCAAGGCCGGGGAGTATGTATTTCGCCAGGGAGACTTTGGTGAGCACATCTACATTATTGTCGATGGATATGTTATCCTGGAGCGATCCACGGATTTAGGGCACAGGAGTGGCAGGGTCGTTATCGACATGCTTGGAAAGGGTCGGTTCCTGGGGTGCTGGTCGACGATACTCGACGAACCGCATATACTCATGTCATCCGCCTCCTGCCAGAAGCCAACCAGGGTCGTCTCCATCAAAGGGGCTGAATTGCGGGAGGTTATGCTGAGCAATACAGCACTTGGTTTCAGTGTTATGGAGAGGCTCTGCTTTTTGCTCCGTGACAGGATACAGGCGGCATACGGCGCTTTGGAGAAAATTTAATTGTTGCGAGCCTTGGAGACATCCATCTGCTGCGTTATTAAGAGCTCGCAATAGTACACTATGGCTTCGCTCTTAAATGCCTTGCGTATGAAAGACTCCACGGCGCGCAACACTAACAGTCTACATTCTAAGCAATCTAAATAGTTAAAAGAGACAATATTTCAAATGGTTGACATGTCTTGTTTCAAGGAAAACATGAGGTCATGGTAATGATGGAAGGGGATCAACACGAGCTTCAGGAGATGTTGGAAGGCATACAATCGGAGTTGGGAAAATTCGGGAAGGATAGAGGCGAACTGATACCCATTCTCCAGATGATTCAGGAGAAATACCATTATTTGCCTGCGGAAGCCCTGAGTTTGGTCGGCGAACACCTGGGTATTCCCGTTGCCGAAGTATATGGCGTTGCCACATTTTACAACCAGTTTCGCTTTCATCCGCCCGGTAGACATCCCGTCAAAGTCTGCCTGGGCACGGCTTGTCACGTAAGGGGCGGTGATATCATTTTGGAAAACTTTGAAAGAAAACTCGAAATCAAGGAAGGCGAGACCACACCGGACAAAGAGTTCAGTATCGAAAGAGTGGCCTGTGTGGGGTGCTGTGCATTGGCGCCGGTGGCCCTGGTGGGTGAAACCGTCCATGGCCACATGGCTCCCAGTAAAGTAGAAGGGTTGGTCCTTCGGGTCGAAGTTGAAAAAGAAAAAGCCGAGAGAGAAAAGGAGAAGCAACAACAGAATGCATAAGACAAGCCCGAGCCGTTCATATCAGACCATTCGAGAGATGGCGGATAAAAAGAGGGATCAATTCATACAAACTCCGATGCCCAAAATTCACATTGGTATGGCTACCTGTGGTATTGCATCGGGTGCACTCGAAACCAAGCAGGCCTTTGAAGAAGCCCTTGTAGAAAGACAAGTGGCGGCTCAGATCCATACTGTCGGTTGTGCGGGTCATTGCTATGCAGAGCCGGTGGTGATCATCGACCATCCGGACTCAGGTTTTCCGCCGATCTTTTACCCGAATGTGAGTCCCGGCAAGGCCAGGATGCTTACGAAGCTGTTTCTGGAAGAGGGGGATCCCCGCTTTGAGCATCTACTGGGCGCGACAATGGAAAATGAATTGATTCCTTCGGTCATGGAATTTTCCAGGTTCAGTATGGAGAAGCGGATCATTACCGAAAAATGTGGGTTGATCGATCCTGAAGACATTTACGACTACATTGCCTCCGGCGGGTATCAAGCCCTGGATCAGGCACTCCAGAATGATCCGGAAGACATTATTTCGGAGATCACTATGTCCGGCTTGAGGGGAAGAGGTGGTGCGGGTTTTTCAACCGGTCTGAAATGGGAAAAAGTCAAAAGTGCCGGAAATGAGCCGAAATATCTGATTTGTAATGCAGACGAGGGAGACCCCGGTGCCTACATGGATCGGACGATTATCGAAAGCAACCCGCACCAGGTCCTTGAAGGTATGGCCGTTTGCGCCTATGCCACGGGAATTGAAAAAGCGATTATCTATGTCAGGGCTGAATATCCCCTGGCGGTAAGAATGATCGAGAAGGCCATAGGGCAGGCCGAGGGGATGGGTCTGATAGGGAAAGATATACTGGGAACGGGGTTTAATTTGCACATCGAGGTGTTTCAGGGCTCCGGGGCTTTTGTCTGTGGGGAAGAAACCGCTTTGATACGGTCCATCGAAGGTGTCCGGGGAATGCCGAGGCATCGACCGCCCTATCCGGTTGAAACGGGCCTGTGGGGTCGGCCAACCATTATCAATAATGTCAAGACACTGGCCGGCGTGCCACCCATCATCGAGAGGGGCGCTGACTGGTTTCGAAGCATCGGAACCGAGAACAGCCCGGGAACGGCTGTTTTCTCCGTTGTCGGAGACGTGGTGCATCCGGGTCTGGTTGAGATTTCCATGGGAGTAACCCTGCGAACACTTATCTTTGATATATGCGGCGGTATCCCGAACAAAAAGGCATTCAAGGCAGTCCAGATCGGCGGACCTTCCGGTGGCTGCCTGCCCGAAAGCTTTCTCGATATTCCCATCGATTTTGATTCCTTGAAGGACGCTGGTGCGATGATGGGCTCCGGGGGCATGGTGGTCATGGCTGAAGATTCCTGTGTTGTGGATGTATCGCGCTATTTTCTCGATTTTATTCAGAATGAATCCTGTGGCAAATGTACTTTCTGCAGAATCGGTACCCATCACCTTCTCCGTATCCTGGAACGGATGACCAGGGGGGAAGGCTGCCCGGATGACTTGGTTCTGCTGGAAAAGCTGAGTCGGGATATCCAGATGGGTTCTTTGTGTGGCCTGGGAAAAACAGCGCCCAATCCAGTCCTGACATCCCTGCGTTATTTTGAAGACGAATATCGGGCTCATGTCCTGGAAAAGAGATGTCCCGGCTTAACGTGCCGTGCATTGACGGCGTTTTACATCGATCTTGAAAAATGTGCCAGAGGATGTGATGCCTGTGTCGGCAGCTGTCCCACCGATGCCATCTTTACCACCAGTACGCGCAAAAAAGGCATCGATCAGGAACTGTGTGTGAAGTGCGGAGAATGTATGGTGGCCTGTCCACCGGATTATGATGCAGTCATGCGGGTGTCGCCGCCTGGTCTGGCACCGAGCATCGAGCGGCCCGAAAAATGAACGTTTGGAATTTAAGGGAAACCAGTTATCCGCAAAACTCAAGCTGGGTTGTCTTGGCGGTCTGCGGAAATTCGTTTTAAAGCCGGCCAAAACTCGCTCCTAAGGCGCCGT
>JAOZSO010000033.1:0-15365 GCA_029939655.1 Desulfobacterales bacterium | reverse complement strand
ACACTATGGCCAACGCTGATGTTAGGAGCCCTTGCGGCGAGTTCGCAAAGCGCCATGGGATTATTCATTTCGCGTTCGCTGAATCCAGAAAGTTGAGTTATTGAAAAAGAAACAGCTTTTTTCAAAAGCCCACCTCCATGTGGTCAACGAGTCGGTTGCCATGGCAGAAGAACTTGTCAGCGAATACTACAAGATGTCTGCTTCTGAATGGCTCCGACCAAAATTTGATGTCAAGACCCGCGTCGACCTTTCATCGGATGAGATCGTTCCGGGTCCATTCGCCCAGATTGTCCGATATGAAGGCCGACTCAAAGACGCTTCGCTGGGGTCCTCGTCCTATGACTATTACAAGATCTGCCTTCAGGATCATGAAATTCTTGGGGCAATTGCTAATAATCAGCAACTGGAACTTCTCCCGTTTGCACTCTACATTCTCACCCATGAGCTCATCCACATCGTTCGATTCAGCAAATTTCTGCAGAATTTCAATGCAAAACCCGAGGAAAGAATGACCGAGGAATCCAGGGTCCACGAATTGACTCACAAAATTCTCCACCCGGTACGCATTGACGGCCTCCCGGAGGTTCTCCATTTTTATATCCAATGGCGCGAGCCCATCAACAAACTTGAAAATACATAGCTCATATTAGATTTCACTCTCTTGACAACTCAAAAACACTCACTATATTAAGTCTGAATTTGTTCTAAGTCCTTGTTTACAACACCTTTTTCAGGAGGAACTACATGCCCATTTACGAGTATCAATGTAAAAAATGCGGCACTATTGAAGAAGCTCTTCAAAAATTTTCCGACAAACCCCTGACCAAATGCAGGCACTGTTCCGGAAAGCTTCACAAACTTGTTTCCCGAAGCAGCTTCCACTTGAAAGGTACGGGATGGTACGTGACCGATTATAAAAACAAGTCCAAAGATCCCGCTGCCGCATCCGAGAAAAAAACCGAGAGCGTTGGTTCTACCAAGTCCGAAAAAGCCGCATCGACTGCTAAGAAGACCTCGGCATCATCTGAAAATAAAATCACCGAAAACAAAGGGGCTGACAACACCAAAAAACCTTAATAACAACTCTTTACAAACATGAATGTGTGCTTACTTTTGATTAACCAATTTGAACCCAATCATTTTAAGCAGCTATTTTAATCATTAGGTTTTACTTATTAACGAACGTTTAAGAAAAGGAGAGAAGGCAGAATGAAACTGAGACCATTACAGGACCGAATTTTGGTACAACGTGTTGCAGAGGAAACAACTACCAAGGGTGGCATCATCATTCCGGATACCGCTAAAGAAAAACCTGCAGAGGGCAAAGTCACTGCCGCTGGAAACGGAAAAGTCGGTGATGATGGGAAACGGATTCCCCTTGAGATTAAAAAGGGTGACCGGATCCTGTTCGGCAAATATTCAGGTACCGAAGTTAAGATCGAAGGCGACGAATATCTGATCATGCGTGAAGATGATGTTCTTGGCATAATTGAATAATTTAAATTACTGATATATGGAGGATAATAACGATGGCTGGAAAAGTAATTAAGTATGATATGAAAGCCCGCGAAGCAATGCTCAACGGTGTTAGAGCATTGGCGGATGCAGTTGTTGTAACGCTTGGCCCCAAGGGCCGGAACGTCGTCTTGGATAAATCCTGGGGATCGCCCACCGTTACCAAAGACGGTGTAACCGTTGCCAAAGAGATTGAACTCGAAGACAAATTCGAAAACATGGGCGCTCAGATGGTCAAAGAAGTCGCCAGCAAAACCAGTGATATGGCCGGTGATGGGACTACCACCGCCACGGTCCTGGCCCGAGCCATTTACGAAGAAGGCCAGAAACTCGTTGCGGCCGGTAATAATCCCATGGCCATCAAACGCGGCATCGACAAAGCCGTGGAAGTTGCCGTCAAAGAGCTTCACGGGATGAGCAAGCCCACCAAAGACCAGCGGGAAATCGCCCAGGTCGGCACCATTTCTGCCAACAATGATGAAACCATTGGAAACATCATCGCAGAGGCCATGAACAAGGTCGGTAAAGAAGGCGTCATCACCGTTGAAGAAGCCAAAAGCATGGATACCACCCTGGAAGTTGTGGAAGGTATGCAGTTTGACCGTGGCTACCTCTCACCTTATTTTGTCACCGATGCAGAAAAAATGGTTGCTTCCCTGGAAGATCCTTACCTTCTGATCAACGAAAAAAAGATCAGCAACATGAAAGATCTTCTACCGGTACTCGAGCAGGTCGCCAAAATGGGAAAACCCCTCATGATCATTGCTGAGGATGTGGATGGTGAAGCCCTGGCAACTCTCGTTGTCAACAAACTGCGGGGCACACTGCAGGTTGCTGCTGTCAAGGCTCCTGGTTTCGGTGACAGGCGTAAGGCCATGCTGGAAGACATCGCCATTCTCACCGGCGGCCAGGTCGTATCCGAAGACTTGGGGATCAAGCTCGAAAACCTGACCATTAAGGATCTGGGCCGGGCCAAACGGGTCACCATTGACAAAGACAACACCACCATCGTTGACGGTGCCGGCTCCCGGGCTTCCCTGGAAGGTCGCGTCAAGCAGATCCGCGCACAGACCGAAGAGACGTCTTCCGACTATGATCGTGAAAAACTTCAGGAACGTCTTGCCAAACTGATCGGCGGTGTTGCCGTTATCAATGTCGGCGCAGCCACCGAAACAGAAATGAAAGAAAAGAAAGCACGTGTTGAAGATGCCTTGAATGCAACCCGTGCCGCGGTTGAAGAGGGTATCGTTCCTGGTGGCGGTGTCGCACTGGTCCGTTCCCTCGACGCCCTCGACAAAATCAAGATCAAGGCCGACAAAAAACTGGGCGTAAGGGTCGTGATGCGTGCCATCGAAGAGCCGCTGCGACAGATTGTCAACAACGCTGGCCTTGAAGGCTCTGTCGTTATTGACAAAGTCAAGAATCTGGAAGGTTCTTTCGGGTACAATGCCGAAACCGATAAATACGAGGACCTGATTGCTGCGGGTGTTATCGATCCCACCAAGGTTGTTCGGTTTGCCCTGCAGAATGCAGCCAGCGTTGCCGGGCTGATGCTCACAACCGAAGCCATGATCGCTGAAAAGCCGGAAGATAAAGAACCCGCTATGCCGGCTGGTGCCCCTGGTATGGGCGGCATGGGTGGCATGGGCGGTATGGGCGGTATGATGTAAGCCCTTTTTTATCTACCCATCTGTTACGAACAATACGTCAAAGCCCTTATGCATTTATGCATAAGGGCTTTTTTATTGAAATGCTTGACAAAACACCTAAAAATGGGGTATTTAATCGGACTATCGACTGCAAATACCAACCGATAACATAAATGGAGATGTGTGATGAACGGCAAACGCCTTATGCAGATATTCAAGTGCTTGACCGTATCCGCTGCTATAACCCTCGCCTTCTCACCCAGCGTGACAGCAGGCACCGGCGAAGAAACCATAGAACACGAAGCTGGATTCTATTACACGATTCAGCGAGGAGATACGCTCTGGGACTTGTCGGACAAATTTTTTGACTCGCCGTGGTATTGGCCTGAATTGTGGCAGGAAAACGAACAGATTCCCAATCCCCACTGGATCTATCCCGGTGAACGTATTCGGCTTTTTCAAAAACAGGGTAAAGACACATTCTCCTTTCATATCCCGGAGCCTGAAATCATTGTTCAGGAAAGTGCCGTCGAACTCGTCCAGGAAACGCCCATGCCCGAAGAAAAGACCGTCTATTATTCATACCCGCCCATGGATGCCGTCGGTTTCATCCGTAAAGAAACGGTCAATCCTCTTGGATACATCTTCAAGGTCAAGGATGATGCGATTCTGATTTCTGAGGGGGACACGGTCTATATCAGCTATGCAGACAAAGACGCCCTTCCCATTATGCAGGGCGGAAAGTACACGATCTACCGGAAACTGCATCCCACAACAGACCGCAAGCAGAACCGGCAACTGGGAGGTCAGTATTACATCCTCGGTATCGTTGAAGTCACCCGATTGGAAGCAGATTTTGTCATCGCAAAAGTCCTCAAATCCTTCCGATCTATCGCCATCGACGACTTCATTCTGCCTTACGAGCGACGGTCGCCCGAAATTCCCATTACAGAAAGTGTTCCCAATTTAATCGGGAAACTTATCGTCTCGGAAGAGCATGCTGAAATCATTGGTGATATGACAGTGGCATTCATCGACAAGGGCAAGGTTGACAAAATCCAGGAAGGCCAGATTTACAACATTTTCTACCAGGAAAAAGAAAACGTGAAAAAAAAGGGGGAAAAATCGGTGATCCTCACCCCGGTCGAGATTGGCCGGCTCATCGTCCTGCACACCGAGCAGGAAACCGCCACCGTGCTGATCACCCAGACCGACCGGTCCGCGACTCCGAACGCTCTGATCCACACACCACCGGCCGAATAACCAGACTGTTCTTCGCTCAAGCCTTCAGGCCTGAGCGAAGAAGTGCTGTCATACAAAAAAGGCTCACACTTCTTTGCGAGGTGTGAGCCTTTTTTTATTGTTCCCAGGTTACCCGCATAACCTCCTGATATGTGGTAACCCCCGCCAGAAACATATTGATGGCGTTTTCCCGCAGGCTCACCATTCCCTCTTGTATAGCTTTTTCCCGGATGGCTGTCAGGTCCGTCACTTCTGTGGTCAGCTTCCGGATAGCCTCGCTATAGGGCAAAACTTCGTGAATACCTATGCGGCCCTTGTAACCGGTTCCACGGCAGTGCTGGCACCCCCTGCCACGATAGACAGTGACCGTCTCTTGTGTCCCGATATTGAGACCCATCTGCTTCAACTCGGTTGTATCGATCTGAATAGCTTCTTTGCATCGATCACAAATCTTTCGTACCAGGCGCTGGGAAACGATACCCCGCAGGGTCGCCTGAATCAGAAAGGGCGGCACCCCGAGTTCGATCAGCCGGGTGATGGACGCAGGTGCGTCGTTGGTATGTAGTGTCGAAAGGACCAGATGCCCTGTCAAGGCCGCCTGAATAGCATTCTCAGCCGTCTCCAGGTCACGCATCTCCCCCACCATGATGACATCCGGGTCCTGCCGCAGAATATTCCTCAAAATTGAACCAAAGGTGACACCCACGATCGGGTTGACCGATATCTGGTTAAAGTCCTCATGGACCATTTCAATGGGGTCCTCAATGGTCGTAATGTTAATTTCAGGGGTACAGATACTTCGCAGCGTGGAGTACAGGGTCGTAGACTTGCCACTCCCGGTGGGTCCGCACACCAGCACGATACCGTTGGGCATACTGACAAACTGGTTGTAACGGATCAGGTCCGTGGGGGTAAACCCCAGCTCATCGAGGTCCTGGAACAAAATATCCGGGTCCATGATCCGCATGACCACCTTTTCTCCGAAAGCCGTGGGGATCATGGATACACGTATTTCGACTTCCACACCCTCTTTTTCAGTCTTGATCCTGCCATCCTGGGGCCGCCGCTTTTCAGCCATGTCGATTCGAGACAGGTTCTTGATCCGGCTGACGATAGCCGGGTGAACTTTTTTAGGTATCTTGTGGACTGTGTGCAGGACACCATCGATACGCATCCTGACCATGCTGGTATCTCGTTTCGGTTCAATATGAATATCGCTGGCCCGCTGATCAAATGCATAGGTAAAGAGATGGCTCACGGCATTGACAATATGTGAATCATTGGATGGGAGTTCATCCACGGACTTGAGCTGCACATACTGTTCAAGATTCCCCAGATCCACAATCGGGGCATTGAACTGGTTTTCGGCAGCGGCAATAGAACGTTTGAAACCAAAGAATTCATGGATCAATTTCAGGATGTCGGTCCTTGTGCTGACCACCACATTGACCTCTAGTTTACTGGCTCTGGCAATGTCCTCCAGGACTTCGGTATTGAAGGGGTTGGCAGTGGCCACGGTCAAGCGCCCCTCACTGATGGCGATGGGAAGCATCAGGTGCTTCAAAGCAAAATTCCTAGGGATCGTGGTCGTGACCACGTTGAGATCCAACTTTACAGGATCGACTTTTTTAAAAGGAATTTTCCACGCCTTGGCCAGGGCCTGATAGATAGCCTCTTCGTCAAGGGCAACCTCCGGCCGGGTTTCCTGCTTCATATTTAGCGCATCGATCACATCGATCATGGTAACAGGCGTTTCAATGCGTGCCGATGGCAGGTCCGGATCGAGGTTCTTTTTTCGTTGTTTGGAAAGCTTCTCTTTTAAAGAGGTTTTTCTTTTGAGGATTTCGCCTGCTTTGGATGCTGAAATCAGTTGCTGCTTGACAAGAACCTGAAAAATTCTTTCATCCGAGAGGGGGTGGTTGACGTCGAAGGGCATAGGGCTTCTGTTATCCTTCTTTTGGGTATCTGAAATCCGGCATCACGAATTAGAAAGCGTTTACGTTCCTATAAGTAAGGGTTCAAGGGGCCGAGGGGCCAATGTTCTGGGTTTCTTGTGTTTGTTGCGTTGATATTAACCCGGCGACTAAATAGCCAAACCCCGTCATGCCGGACATGATCCGGCATCCAGTGTTTTTCTGGATTCCCGCCTTCGCGGGAATGACAACTGTGGGGTATTTAACCGCCGGAGTAATATCAAGGGATAAGCTAATAGCAGCATCCTAGCCTCCAAGCTTCCCAGCCTCATAGCCTATCACTCCTATCACCTATGACCTATACGAGCTATAAGCTAATATTGCTATTCCTTATCGCCTTTCTTGTATGCTTCCAGTTTTTCCCGAAACCCTTTCAGTTTGACCTCATAAATATTCAACTGAATATTATAATCCTGGATCTTTTTTTTATGAGCGGCAATCTCTTCCGGGGTGCTGGGTTGTGGTGCCGCTTCAATACTGTTGCGCATTTCCATCAACTGACTGTATTCATTGTCGAGAGCCCCTTTTTCATCCGTGAGCTCTTTTTCGGCTGCCCTTGCATCCTGGGCAGCCTCTTTTTCAGAAGTATTGGCGGGTGCTTGCACAGCCGTGTCTGCCGTTGTCTTGATCTCCTGGTATTGCTCCATGCGTTCCCGCTGCGCAACAGGCACCTCAGCAAGATTGTCCGTAAAACGGAGCACGCCGTTTTGATCCCGGTATTTGTAAATCTCTGCTGAGACAAGTGCGGGCAGGATCATCAGAACCAGAAGCATGGTTATGATTCGATTCATCACGATGCATCCCTCCTTCATACATGCTATTGTGCGGTTTTTATTTCATGATAGGTGGGGACCATGCAGTTGTGGCCCCGCTCAACGGCCCCTTGTAGATAATTCGCCATACAAAGGGATTGTTGAGCCTTCCCGGTTCGTACTGGATCTTTGCCGTGCAGGGAACCGGCATTTTTGCCAGTTCCATGGTTTTGCCTTTGCTGTCCACCACTTCGGTTGACTCCGTCACCAGAAAGTTCATGTATCG
Organism: Desulfobacterales bacterium; assembly: GCA_029939655.1. GTDB lineage: Bacteria > Desulfobacterota > Desulfobacteria > Desulfobacterales > B30-G6 > B30-G6. The sequence goes on along the minus strand of JAOZSO010000033.1, from coordinate 7,948 downwards.
GGTCTGAATCATCTCAGGTGTCTTGCCGATAATCCTGAGATTGATGCTTTTGGTCTGCACATCATCAGGGCTTGCAACTGGGCGCCGACGCTGCTCGGTGTCCTCCTGAGCAACAACAGTTCCCAGGAAAATCAGCTGGCACACCAGGGCAAAGATCAAGATTCCTGTCAGTCTATTGGGCCATCTTTTAAGTATCTTCATGATGCCACCTTTTCCTCTGGAAATAAAAAAATGGTTATTGTTATTATTTACATATTTTAAACATTTCACGGAGCGAGGTTGCTGCATCCGCAAGGCGTCGGACCATGAAGCTGTAGCTTGCTACCGCGAATGGTCCGCAACACAGTGGATGCGGTAAGATCGCTTCGCCCGAAGGGTGAAAGTTGACGAGCTGAAAAGCTCGTCAACTTTCATGAAATATCCGCGTTTAGTTGGTTCGCCAGGTCGTCAGCCCGCTCTTGATGTTGAACGGGGTTTCGATATCCACTTCCACCACCTCCCCGGTACTCATCTGCAGGAAGGCTTTGGCGCCCTTTTCCCTGCCAGCATGGATACCCACAGCCGGCGGCGGCATGCCCTCGCCCAGCGGAATCTTGACCTTTACAGACTTATAGTCCTCACCGGCCACATCGTTAGATCCATTGGGAAGGAGTGGATTGAAATAGGCTGTACCGGTTTCGTAGTAGAGGCCATAAAAGTTGCTGTCCCCACCGAACCCGCAGATATCCGAGTTGGGCGTAAAGGCAGGCAGGTAAACGCCACCACCCAGTATGGCCGGTTTGGTGATCACCCGCTCCGACGGATCCGTTGCTTCGAGACTCCGGTACCATCCGTCAAAGTAATCCGGATATGCACCCTGGTCCTCGGTATTGCGAACCACGTTCAGCAGCGAGTACCAGTCGTAGATACGCGCCAGACCACCGTCGACATTCCGGTTCGTATAGACCGTATAGGCATCTGATTCAAACAGATTACCGAGACCTAAGGGGAGCATGGTCGGGCTTTCTTTGAACAAGGGGTCTCGGATACCGATTATGTATTGCTGGTCATCGTTGGTCTTGTCTGCATCAGTGACATAACTGCCGGTACCGAAATAGACCCACACATCGTCCATGGCATCCACGCTGATGGAAGCCGCCGCCGTGATGGGGCGAGGACCGCTGAATATCTTGGTAATGGTCCAGTCGGATGGCTGAGCACTCGGCGATCTTGGTGCATCTGGATCAGCAGGATCCTGGGGCTCAAGAGTACTGATATGATAAAAGTTACCGGCCGTATCACCGAAGTATATGGCATCGACACTGTTGGTCAGATCCTTATCGAGAGACGCCGGAGAATTCATGTACGTATTGGCCACTCCCGTATCAAATTGCCAGGAACTGGCGCCTGTCGGCCAGATGGGCTCACCGGTCTTGAGATCCACCACAAACACATACCCGTTCTGGGAACTGCTCCCGTCGTAATCTGTGGGGCCGGAACCAAACACCGTATACCAGTCACCCAAAGGAAAACCGTTGTCAGCTGTGCTTCCATTTTCAATACGGATCACCGCCGGCGTAGCCCGGGACATGCCAAGTTCCGTGTACGTCCTTTCCCACAAAAGCTTGGGATTGAGAGGATCCGTAATGTCCATAGCCACATAGGAAGGATAGAAATGACGTGTGGTCACACCGTTCCCGTCGTTAAAATCACCTTCAGCCCAGATGTGCCTCCCCCCCATATTTAAACCACAGATGAGAATGGTCCGCCAGGTGGGGTCTCCGCCTGCTACCAGGGGATCGCCGATGCGTGCATCAAACACCTTGGGCTTGAAGTCCACATAATAGACATGCGTGTAATCCGGATCCGGCAGCCATTTCAGGTGGGGCAGGAGTGTCTGGGGTATGTAGGCCCACAACTCCTCACCAATGGTTACGCGGCCACCCGGTTGGGTATATGAACCCGTATCTCTGTCGTATTGCCACGATGTAAAGGCATGCAGCATACCGTCGTTAGCGCCGACGTATATGGCCGTTTCCCGGTCACGGTTGGCTCTCAAGAAATCCTGGTAGGACTCATCCTTGTAGATGATGTGGTAATTGTCTGCCGGTGCCGCAATGGTAACCGGTGTGGAATTGACGATATCTCCCAGTTTCCAGACCTTGCCGTTGATGGTTCGCGATCGTGCACCGGCCTTGTCTGTACCGCGTATGTAATCGATAAGGTTGCTCACCCGATCGTCGTGGGTGGCCCCCAGATAATCCCAGGCATCTGTTGCTCCGGAGTCCATGACCCCAAGATAAGGTTTGATGGCATCCGCATTTCCCGAATTAAAGGAGATCACTTCACCATCGGTATCATCATAAATATCTGTATAAACACCCTCATCCAGTTCCTGGTCATTGTCGGTATCGATAAAGGTAAAAATACGCCGGGTATCAGGATCTCGATCAGCCAGGACCTTGCCCACTTCCCAGATGGGTTCGATATCCTCGAGCCCCAATGCTTCATAGACATAATCACCAGGGTTACCCTCTCCATCACAATCCAGGGGATGGTGATAGAGATAATGGTCCGTGTACCGGTGGATCATGGTATCGGAAGTGGTAGCATCTGAATAGTAGGTAACGATCTTGTCCTCGGATATCGCGGTGTCGAGAACGCCGTTGCCGTTGACGTCTTCGCCGCCGTCTAAAATACCGTTGCCGTTGAGATCTTCATTCAGGTTCAATCGTTTATCCTGATTGGAGTCTTCCCTCAGGTTACCACAGGGATCGACCCACAGCGCCTGGAGGTACCCCAACCAGTTGACTTCATCCGTGCCTTCGATTTTGGTAGGCCGGAAATAGGCCTGCACCAGATTGCCTTCACCCTCGGCATTGGTGGCCAGCACCGATGCCGCCGTACCCGAGGCCGCCCTGGCCAGGATATCGTTGATGGCCGCGATGAGCTGAGCCTCCATGGCATATCCGTCCGAAGCCTCGTAATAGGTGTCAGGAACGCCGTCCCCATTCTTGTCCCACTCTTTTCGGTCATCGGGGACATCCGCTGTCGTGCCGTCCGGCCAGCCATTGGCGTTATGATCTTCAAAACCGCCCTGACGGGCCGCCTCTTTCAGAAGGTTGCGGGCATTGGGGTCGTCTCCAAAAGCATAAACCGTGTAAAGAAAAATATTCTGCTCGCCTTCGATGGTGGGTCGCAAGTCGGTGGTCCGGGCGTAATGTGCCACGTCCTTGAGATAATCGGTGCCGCCGCTGGGAAACTCACAACCCGCGCCGGTATTTTCGTTACAGTCGACACCGTCGTCCCCGCCCAAAAAGGTTTCATGACCGTCAGCCAGGTCTTTGAGACCCGATGGAATTTTGCCGTCTTTGGTGGAAGCGCCGTCGGTTAACAGGATCACGAAACTCTTGGCACACCAGACCTCCTGGCCCTGGTAATAGGGATCATTCACGTCATTGAACGGCCCGGTGGGATTGTTGGGGTAATCCAGACCACCGGCTACCGCCTCTTGTTTGAAGTACTGGGTGGCCACATAAAAGGACTCTCCCAGGGGCGTCCACGTATCCGCAGACGTGTTTTGCAGGTCGGTGATTAGAGACGTCATATTGGTGCCGATGGGTGCGGCAATGTCTCCGCCGCTTTCATTGGAACCGGTCCCTTCATTAAACCAGGTGTTACCCCAAAAGGCCTTGTCCCCTACGCGTTGAAGCACGCCGGAAAGGTTGCCGTCGATAAAATCCTGGGGCTCAAAATTGATATCTTTAGCGACTTTGATCCGATAACGGGCCAGGTATCCTGAGTAGGGATTACTATCATCATCCACGTAAATATAACCGTCCGCCATGCCAAAATAATAGGCGCCATCGTAGGGAGACACGCCGGTCCCGTCAAATTCCTTCAGAATAGACCAGCCGGACGGATCCTCACCATAAAGGGTCTGGTTGCCGCCTCCGGTTCGGGCCGTGGCCAGACCACCCATGAGCACTTTTCTGGCCACGTCGACCTTGCGCATGGAAACCCAGTTCAGCCAGTTCCCGTCCCAGGCTCCGCTGGGATCCCGAACAAATCCACTGCTGTAGCTGTAGCGTGAATCGGGGTCGAAATACCCGTAGTAGCGTGTGCTTTCAATATCGTCGCAGACCGCATCATATTCGATCACCAGGACCGGTCCCGAGCTGTGCGAAGCGTAGTCCCATGATCTGGTCACTCGTGTACCTGAACCGGTAATTGTGAAAGCCATGGCATTACCGCTGTCCCAGTCGCCACGATCAACGATCTCTTTGACGATAGTTGTCAAGTCCGGTGTGTTGTAGGTACTCCCTGTGGACCAGTTATTGGTGATATTCCAGGTCGCTGACGCACCGGTATCAGTTCTGTCGGAAATATTGCTGTCTGCGGTGCTGAATCTGGATGCACTGCCCACATCTTCCCCTCGGATAGTGAAAGAGGCATTACCGCTACCATTGGTGTAGGCTTGAAAGGTAATATATGCATTGGTGATATCCGCACCTGGCGGCACCTCGACGTTTCTAAAACGCAGACCCACCATGCTGTCGAAATACTCTGTGGTCCAGCGCCGACAACGTCCCCTTCGCCAGCGGGTACAGACCTGTTCTTCGCCTTCGCCCAGATACAGATTGGTGGTATCGGTTCTGACACTATCGTCGTCCAGGCGTTCCTCGGCATCGTCCCTGGATTCCAGTGGTCGGGCCGTTGCCGTGCCACATTCCGATACGCTGCCGCCAAATTCATCTGAGTAGGCTGGTTCGTTCATACTACCCGAGTTATCGAGCATGATCAGAATGTTGGGTTCTACGGTGCTGGCCATAAACACCGGATAAGAGGTGTAGTCAGCCAGGTTCGGTTCCACAGCCTGAGCTGTTTCGAACCCCGAAATAAAGGCAAGTGCTATCCATAAACCTATTATGATAATATTTTTTTTCATTTTACAGTCCTCCTGCTACGCCCACCACCTTGCGGTAATCGGCAATCACATTGGCTGCAGCCCTGCGGGTGCTCTGTCCCCAAGACTCGAGCTCATAATAAACAGCAACACCACCGGTGGCACCAACGCCGATACCTTCAGAGCCGCTGGCAAATTCCGCACCACCGCCTGCCAAGATCCGGCTTCTGGTGCGTTCAACATCGACCTGGGTACTAAAGCCGCCCTGCCCCATGACAATGTCCTGCGTAGGATCATAAGGATCATACCCCATCACCTGATCGAAAAAGATATCCTGGTCGGTGGTGGCATCCCAGGTCACACCGGCTGCAATGGAGTCGGCTTCAGCAGCAATGCCCACCGGATCGCTGGTATCGACGATCCGCGATATGATTTTTGGGGTCCCGTATACGCCGCTGTCTGCATTGTAGAAGGCTATGCGGCTACGCTGATCGTTGCTCGCAATCTGAAGTTCCACCGTGGTCGTGTCCATGGCCGACAGTCCCACCAGTGTGACAATCACCAGAATTAGAACAGCGGCTATGATGGTAGCGGAACCTGATTCGTTTTGTATATGGATATTCATCGTTTTCATGGTGTATCCTCAAGAGTTATATGATCAACGGAATGATCTGCTGCATGGTGACTGCTTTTCTAACGGAAGCCCCGGCATGGGTGACCGTTACCGCCACGGTTTTGGTTCTTTCGATGGGCCAGTCGGTGGTCACCGTATATTGAATCGTGATGGGTCCGGTTTCATCTGCCGGCACATCTTCATCGATTAGACCGTTGTAATTATTGTCGACCCTGTCCGTTGCCTGGTTCAGGACATGAACCCCGGCAGAAAGAGCCGGATCGTCATAGGGCAGGCTTCGCAGCATTTCCAGCCTGTCCGTCGCTATCAGGGCAATGTCGGTGACACCCCTGGCACTGGTGTTGCCTCTGATGGATCCGGACTGCAGAGCAGCCACCCCGAGAATACCGATGGCAAATATGACCAGGGCAATAAGCACTTCTATGAGTGTAAAACCGGTATTCCCCTTGACGAATCGAGTATTTTGTCTGATCGTTGACAACATGAATCTTCTCCTTACAAGAGACCGATGTTTCGGCTCCTCACCTCTGAAATAAGGCGAACCCGGCGGAACCCGTCATTTTGCGCCGGCAGAATGATATTACCGGCAATAGGTTGGTTATAATAGGTATTTACATCTGTATAAGGCATTGACAAGCCGGGAATCGTTTCCCCGGCACGGGCAATAACCGTAATTTGAACAGAACGAATATTTCTCCGTTCTTGGGCTGATGTAGGGTTCACCAGGAGACAGTTTTCTATGCAGGTGGGATCGGTATCATCCACGCCCAGATAGACAAAGTTCAGGGCATCGATATTGGATGCCAGCCGCTGTCCGTTCCGCAACAGGTGACAGGGGTTGTTGTTGACACCGAACAGGGCATCGTTCATGCCATCCTGGGGGTTGGCATCGTTGCTGAGTGCATAGGTCATCTGCTCTGGAATGCGGTCGTACCATTCCCCGACATCGGGGACACCGTCCCCGTCATTATCTATGCCATCAGCTTCACCGCCGGTTATATCCATTGAGATGGTGATGGCATCGGCAGAGGCAACATCGACACCCGAATCCGCCAGACCCGACGGATCGAGTCCGGCAAGCCGGATCTCTCTTTCCATAAAATGCATGGCAACCCGAACACTCTGCTGCATATCCACAACCTGGTTCTCGGTATTGTTGACCCGCATCTGCAGCACGTATGCCTGGTAGATGCCCGTCATGACCATTCCAGAGATAGCCATAGCTATCAGGATTTCGATGAGTGTAAATCCTGCACTATTTTTAAGATGTCGATGGTTCATTTTCTTTCCTGCTCCCGGATTTTGTGAAAAACAATATCTTATTATTGAATTCTTGAACTGCCTGCCAACTCGAGGAAAATCTGTCGGGTATCCCCACTGCTATCTGTAAGGGTGATGGTTCCCGCAGTTGACGCTATTCCCTGAGTGTCAAATGCCACCCAATCCCCTGGGAGGGTGGTGACGGATATATCGATACCGTTCGCCAATGTCTTCTGTGCAATGACCGTCTCGCCCCCATCCAAAACACCGTTGCCGCTATTGGCCGGTGTGCCGGCGCCATCATCCAGAAATGCAGTGTAGCTTTCATTCCCGGTATCGAACATCAAGACATAATTGGTGTTGTCCTTTATCGCCTGAACACGTGTTTTCTGAAGGATACCCAATACGTCCCTGGATGCACCCCCCAGCTTGAACTTGGGTACCCAGGCGATAAAATTGGGTATAACGATGGCTGAAAGTATCGCAATGATGGCGATGGTGACCATCAATTCCATTAATGTAAAACCAGATGTTTTTTGCATGATGTTATCTCCCTGCCCCAGAACTATACAATTTGTGTGCCACCTCGCATAACCATGGTTAAGCATGGTCCCCCGACCTCTCAACATGCACCGTCTTTTCGACTTAACTCATTATAATTTAATGATATTTAATACCATTATGCTTTCCACCAGTTCATCAGGAAAATTGAGTGAAACTCGGCACAAGACAGCCATACCTGTGATGATAGCCCGGTTAACTATAAAGTTTTTTTATACTGAGATTAAGAAGTTTAATAGATCACGATGGGATATGTAATGCTTCACAAGACACGTATATACTTAATTATTGTAGGTATTCAATGCGTAACCATGCAGGATTGATTGAGCTGTGATTGTGGCGTTATGTTACAACACGTAACTGAAAAGTCAAATGCTTTCTGGGAGTTAGGTATTAAGCTGTAACTCAACTTTCGGCTTTCACCATAGATAGAGCGAAATGGGTGATCCAATGGCGATTTGTGCTGTTTGAGGCGCTTAGGGATCCTTACATCAGCGCATGACAATGAAAATCCAATATGAAAACCCGGTCATTTTGAAGCCATGCCTGCTTAACCATATGGCCAGCGCTGATGTTAGGAGTCCTTGCGGCGAGTTCGCAAAGCGCCA
>JAOZSO010000356.1:0-4177 GCA_029939655.1 Desulfobacterales bacterium | reverse complement strand
CTAACGATCTCAGACAGTTGCCCGACTTTAAAACGAACCCCCGCAGACCTCTGTAACAGTATAATTTAAGATTTATAGTTGACGGTCTCGTAAAAAGTCCAAAACCCCGTCATGCCTGCGAAGGCAGGCATCCAGAAGCGCTTGAAAATACTGGATTCCCGCCTTCGCGGGAATGACACTAATGGGCGTTTTCAGACTTTTTACGAAGGCATCATAGTTAACCGCAATAAATAATAAAAATCAAGGATTCCAGGGTCAAGTAAAAATCATAACACAAAAGAAGAATTGGAATAGAATATAAATATACAAATAATTTTGAAAGGTTAATCAGTCATGTCATCAATCGTAACCCATACACCTCGAATTTCAATGCCTGAAGCAGAAAAGATCGCAGAGGAGCTTTTCGGGGTTTGCGGCATATTCAGGCAGCTTCCCAGCGAACGGGATCAGAATTATCATATTCAGACAAAAGGCCAAAAGGAATATGTCCTCAAGATCGCCAACAAAACAGAAGAAAAAGAGGCTCTGGAATTTCAAAACCAGGCTATGACACATGTGCATCGTCACAGAGATCTTTTCCCAGGCGGTATGCGGGTTTGTCCTGAGGTATGCACAACCCGAAAAGGGGATGTGATCGAGGTTGTTACGGGTGCGGCTGGTGACAGTCACTATGTACGGATGCTGTCTTACCTTCCGGGAAAGCCGCTCGCAAAGGTAAAACCGCATGATGCCGGTCTTCTGAAGAGTTTGGGTTTTTTTATCGGTAATCTGGATGTGGCACTCAGCAGCTTTGACCATCCTGCAGCACACCGAAAATTTCACTGGGATCTCAAACAGGCGCCACAGGTCATCGAGAGCCTGATGAAAACGGTTCACGACAAAAAAAACCAGTCCATGATCCATAAATTCCTGACATACTACCAGTCGAGCACCCAGCCAAAGCTTGACCGGATACGGCAGAGTGTGATCCACAACGACGCCAACGACTACAATGTACTGGTTGTACCCAGGGGTTCCTGGCAAAACAGAGTGGACAGTGTCATCGATTACGGCGATATGGTCTACACGCACACGGTAAATGAACTGGCCATTGCTTGTGCTTACGTCATGATGGGGAAAGCAGATCCGGTTTCGGCTGCAAAACCGGTTGTGGCCGGCTATCACCAGGCATATCCCCTGGAAGATATCGAGCTGTCTGTTCTGTTCGATCTTATCGTCATGCGGCTGTGCATGAGCGTGTGCCATGCCGCTTACCAAATTCGCATGGCACCGGACAATGCCTACCTGCAGATTTCAGAAAAACCTGCCTGGACGCTGCTTGGACAGCTCAGTGAAATTCACCCGCGGTTTGTCGAATACCAGTTCCGGGATGCCTGCAACATGTCGCCGGTACCTCACTTGGAAAAACTTGTTGCATGGCTTGACCGAAAAAAAGGCCGGTTTGAACCGCTGGTGGACCCGGCCCCGGGAGATGGCTTATCGATGGTGCTCGACCTGAGTGTCGAAAGCCCATTGATCAATGTCATGACTGTTCAGGATGACACAGAAAGCATGTCCCGGGCTATTTTTGGAAAAATGCGTCAAAAAGGAGCGGCCATCGGTATCGGCTGCTACGATGAGGCCAGGGCCATATATATTTCAGACGCCTACAGGCAGCAGAGTGACCAGATGCCTGAAATGCGAACAATTCACCTGGGTATCGACCTTCATATGCTTCCAGGATCAAACATCCGGGCCTTTTATGATGGAAAGGTCCACAGTTTTAAAAATAATGCAACCCGGTATGACTATGGACCGACCATCATCCTTTCACATGAAACCGGAGACGGATTCACATTTTATTCACTTTACGGACACTTGAGCCTTGCATCGCTGGAAAACCTCAGTGTCGGCCAGGAGGTCGCTGCCGGCGAGATATTCGCTGAAATTGGCGACACCCACGTCAACGGCGGCTGGCCACCCCATCTTCATTTTCAGATCATCACGGACATGCTGGGCGAAGCAGGTAATTACAAGGGCGTGGCTCCTCCAAGCCAGAGACGGGTGTGGAAAGCACTTTCACCGGATCCTAACCTGATATTAGGTATACCCGACACCCTGTTTTCTGCACGGGGAAGGCGTCAGGGAGATATCCTAAAGATTCGAAACGAGCACATCGGAAAAAACGTCAGTGTTTCATATAACGCTCCCCTGAAAATCGTCAGGGGCAGGGGGCAATACCTTATTGACCAGGACGGTCAGGCGTATCTTGACGGTGTCAACAATGTCACCCATGTGGGGCATTGCCATCCCAGGGTAGTCGCAGCGGGACAACGTCAGATGGAAGTACTCAATACCAATACGCGTTACCTCCATGATCATATTATCACTTATTCCGAAAAGCTATTGGAAAAGTTTCCCAAGCCGCTGAGCGTTTGCTTTTTCGTCTGCACCGGGAGTGAAGCCAATGAACTGGCATTCAGGCTGGCGCGCACTTATACAGGACAGAGGGATATCATAACGGTGGAGGGCGCTTATCACGGCAATACCAATCTGCTTGTGGATATCAGCCCATACAAACATGAAGGCCCGGGGGGCAGCGGAGCCCCATCCTGGGTGCAGACGGTGAAGATGCCGGACGGGTACCGGGGACCGTTCAAAGGCCAGGGTACTGATACGGGTAAAGCATACGCAGATGATGTCAAAAATGCCATTGGTCGTGTGACGTCCCGGGGCAATGGCGTTGCAGCATTTATATGTGAGAGCGTTCTGGGATGCGGCGGTCAGGTCGTACTACCGGACAACTATCTTAAAGCGGCTTTCCGGCATGTCAGGAATGCCGGGGGTGTCTGTATCGCCGATGAAGTTCAAGTCGGTTTTGGACGCGCTGGGAGCCATTTCTGGGCTTTTGAAACCCAGGACGTGGTGCCGGATATCGTTACGTTGGGAAAACCCATCGGTAATGGGCATCCCATGGCGGTGGTGGTTACGACCCCGGAGATTGCAGCGGCGTTTCATAACGGCATGGAGTATTTCAATACCTTTGGTGGGAACCCGGTTTCATGTGCCATCGGCATGGCCGTACTGGATGTCATTGAGAAAGAACACTTGCAGGAAAATGCACAGGCTGTTGGATGTCGCTTACTGCAGGGGTTCGATAAGTTAAAGGGGCGTTTCCCGCTGATCGGTGACGTTCGTGGCCAGGGGCTTTTTGTCGGTGTGGAACTGGTTAAAAACCGCGCAACCCTGGAACCCGCTCCCGAAGAAGCAGCCTACATTATCAACCGTATGCGGGAGCACGGTATTTTGATCAGTACGGATGGTCCGCTGCACAATGTCCTGAAGCTGAAACCGCCCATGGTGTTTTCAAAACAGAATGCCGATGAAGTCGTGGAGGTGCTGGGGAAGATATTGGGTGAGGACTGTCTGCAGGTGAGAACCTGAAAGCTATTTGTCCACATTCAATCCTATGAGAGTTAATGTTATGCGCATTCAGCGTATGATAAATTCTAAATCCGAATATCGAAATACGAAACAAATCCAAATACCAAATGCTCAAATGAACATATTAACCCGGCAAGTAAATAGCCAAACTCCGTCATGCCGGACTTGATCCGGCATCCAGTGTTTTTCTGGATTCCTGCCTCCGCAGGAATGACAACCTTGAGGTATTTAACTGCCGGAGTAATAGCTTGAACTTGTATCTCCAAGGTCTTGTTTTGATCATTCGGTATTGTTTAGGATTTCGAATTTCGTGCTTCGAATTTAAGTAACTACCGCTATCGGCATAGCTAAATATCTCTGACTCCCGCGTAGCGGGAGCTTCGACGGTCCCAAAGGACCAGGTTTTACGGGTTTACGGCGAACTAAAAATACCCGCCAGTCCCTTTATAAAGCAGCTTGCATAGACATTCCAAGTGGTATCATCCTCCTCTTCATCATCATATGGATCGGTATTGATGCCAACAAAGCCAGAGCTGCCGGCCGGATGCACCCCCTCCAATGTTGTGGGGTGGTCGGTTCCACTATAGTCCTTTTCGGAGAGTTCCAGTAAATTATCATGAATATCGTAGAGGTAACGAACCGTTTTGCCGACATCTTCAAAAGTGGACCCATCCTGGATGTAAAGGTCCAACTGCCCGGAAACCGAGTCGGGTTGAATGGTGTATGTGCCTTGAATCCAGGATGTTTCATCCTC
>JAOZSO010000355.1:2134-4181 GCA_029939655.1 Desulfobacterales bacterium | reverse complement strand
ACTGGGCGGTGACGCTCTACAACGCCATCGACGGCACGATGCCGGAAACGCCGCAACTGCTGCCCTCCCGCAACCAGTACGATAAGGTCAAAATCAGCGACGACGGTTCGGTCGAGCTCTGGTTCTCTCCGGAGAAGCCTAAGGGCGTCGACGAGAAGAACTGGATCCGGTCGATTCCCGGCCGAGCGCAGATGATCGCGGTGCGCCTCTACGGCACAGGAACAGAGTTTTACGACCAGACCTGGAAGCCGGATGATGTCATCAAGGTCAAGTAACGTTTTGATTCACACAATGAAACGGCTTTTCCGATTGGCGATTGCCAAATATTCGTGAACTTGAAAGCCTCACGTATATTGGATCGCATTCGCCTGCGTTACCGCCCGGGCATCCTTTCGAAGCAGTGCAAGAATACTACTGGACTTCTACTACAAGCACTTTTGAGCCGACCTATGCTTGGGTGCTTTACATGGTAGACGGCGCTGTAGGGGTTGGTTTCAAAACCAACAGCGATTTCTTTGTATGGCCGGTTCGTAATAGTGAAGGCGATTTCTGAAAACAAAATCAATTTTAAAATATGATTTTTTTGCTTTTGAGATGGCTTCTAGTACGTTAGTTGTTTGTATCAAAAAACCTATCAAGAAAGGAGAGACAAAATGAAGCTAATAAATCGATTTTTTATAGTCTTGCTTCTTGCGGCATTTATTGCCGGGACTGCTGTGGCACAAGATTTTATGATCTATCCTGCCAAGGGTCAAAGTCAAGACCAAATGGAAAAGGACAAATTTGAATGTTACAGTTGGGCCAAAGGGCAATCGGGGTTTGATCCCATGGAAATGCCCAAAGCCACGGCGCCGCCGCCGCCCAATCAGGCCAAGAGCAGCACAGCCGGTGGTGCGGTCAAAGGCGGTGTGGGCGGCGGACTGCTAGGAGCCGGCCTGGGTGCTATTGTTGGCGGTAAGAAGGGGGCTAAAAAAGGTGTGCTTTTAGGCGGTCTTTCCGGCGGCGCTATCGGTGGTGTGCGAAGTTCCTCACAGCAAAAGGAAGACAAGCGGGCCCGTAAGCATTGGGAAAAGCAGCAGACCAATCAATACATGCAGAAGCGCGATACTTACAACCGTGCCTACAGCGCCTGTCTGGAAGGTAAAGGATACACGGTGAAGTAAGAATTTTTAATTTTAAAACAATGGGAGATCACTATGAATAGGATGAAATTGGTTGGTTTGATTGGGTTGTCCATTTTTATTTCTTCATTAACAGCCTGGGCCGGTGACTTTGACGGGTCCAGGTCCTTGTTGTTATCGGTCATCCGTGCGATTGAGTGCACGCCGAACGGTGACTGCCGGGAGATGCCTCCTGAGAGCATTGATCTAGAGCGTTTTTTGAAAATCGATTTTGAAAAAAAGACAATCCGCCCTGCCAGCGCAGAAGAAGATGTGCCGGATACAGTCATCGAACGCATGGAGCGCGTCGACGGTAAGCTGATTTTGCAAGGGTCTGAAGACGGATATGAGTCGGTGAGAGACGGTTTGGGTTGGACCGTGGCCATTGCCGAAGATACTGGCATGGTGGTAATGACGGCATCCGGCGATCAGGTAGCCTTTGTGGTATTCGGAGCCTGCATTCCGTTTTGAGAGGGCGATACTGATTGTCATCAGAATTAGCCTTATATTCAGTGACTGGCAAGAAAACACACGTTTCGCAAGGGTTGATTTTCAATGTTTCCCTTAAACAGCCATGGATGCGCATTGCGGTGCGTGTCGCCGGAAGTTGGGTGGCGGCGATCGGCATGCTCATGTTCGGCTGGATGGCGCGAGGAAAGCTATAAACGAAAGAAGGTGCATAATGAGTGGGGGTGCCTTACCTACGGTTATGTTAATGATCATGCACATTCTCATTGTGGGCGCACTCATCGTGCGGGTGCTGCTGCGGCCCCATCGGGAACCGGCATCACGGATTGCCTGGATTGTGGTCATCACCGCCCTCCCGGTGGCTGGTATCCTGGCTTACCTCCTGCTGGGTGAAACCAACATCGGCCTGCGCCGCGTGG
>JAOZSO010000355.1:855-2124 GCA_029939655.1 Desulfobacterales bacterium | reverse complement strand
GGAACGGACGCGCAAGATTCTCTCCCGGCTGCCGGATGTAGCCGCCGCGCCGGGATGGGACGCACCGGAGCTGCAGGCCAATGTGCCGCGGCGGTACGCGCACCTGTTCCAGGCCGGTAAATCGGTCAACGGGTTCGATCCGGTCGGCGGTAACCGGGCGCAGTTGATGCAGGATTCGAATGCGTCCATCACCTCGATTGTGGCCGACATCGATGCCGCCAAAGACCACGTCCATCTGCTGTTCTACATCTGGCTGCCGGACAACAATGGTCGCAAGGTTGTCGAGGCGTTGAAGCGGGCGGCTGCGCGTGGTGTCGCCTGCCGGGCCATGGCGGACAACCTGGGATCGCGCACCATGATCCACTCGCAGCACTGGCAGGCCATGCGTAAGGCGGGCGTCCGTCTGGCCGGCGCCCTGCCAATAGGCAATCCGTTGCTGCGGCCGCTGAAGGGGCGTATCGACCTGCGCAATCACCGCAAGATCGTGGTCATAGACGATTTCACCACCTATTGCGGGAGCCAGAACTGTGCCGACCCGGAGTTTCTGGTCAAGGCGAAGTATGCCCCGTGGGTGGATGCCATGATGCGCTTCGAAGGTCCCATCGCCCGTCAGAACCAGCACCTGTTCATCGGCGACTGGATGGTAGAAACGGGTGAAGATATCAGCCGGTTACTGACGCAGCCGCTTCCGCCGGCACGATCAGGGCTGCCGGCCCAGGTGATTGGCACCGGGCCGACGATACGCTACTCCGCCATGCCCGAGATGTTTGAATTACTGATGTACACCGCCCGCCGTGAACTGGTCATATCGACGCCCTACTACGTTCCCAACGAAGCGATGCAGACGGGGCTGTGCGCCAGCGCCCGCCGGGGGGTCGACACGACCATTGTCTTTCCGGAGCGAAACGATTCCTGGATCGTCGGTGCGGCCAGTCGAAGCTATTACGACGATCTGCTGGATGCCGGCGTTAGAATCTTCGAGTACAGAGGAGGACTGCTGCACACCAAATCGTTGACCCTGGACGGGGAAATAACGCTGATCGGTTCCGCCAACATGGACCGCCGCAGCTTCGAACTCAATTACGAAAACAACATCCTTTTTTACGACCGGTCGCTGACGGCCGACATGCGTCAACGCCAGGAAAGCTATATCGCCAACGCCGAACCGGTCACCCGCGAAATGGTGGCACGCTGGACCTGGCGGCGCCGGCTCGGGAATAACGTCATTGCCATGCTCGGGCCCGTGCTGTGAACCGCGACAGTGATTAA
>JAOZSO010000355.1:94-845 GCA_029939655.1 Desulfobacterales bacterium | reverse complement strand
TTATTATCTATGCTTTGCCATGTTGTTTATGCAACTATGGGGTATACTGTACCGCCAGTGGACCGGGTGACGGCATTCATCCGGATCCTGGCCGCTTTCCTGCTGGGTGGCCTGGGGATCGACACGCCTATTTGTTAATCTGCGGAATAGCAATCATGGTCGCTTTTTTCAATACGCTAACGGTTCTGGCGCTGGCTTCCAGGGCATTTGCGTTTTACTATACTTTGCAGTGTCTGGTGGCCTTTAACATCAGTAAAAACCCGAAACAAAGATTCGGCATTGCTCTGGTTGCTGCGGCTCTGGGATTTATCACCCTTTTTGCAGTGCCGGCCGGATAAGTTGCCGTGACAAACAGTGTTTTTAACAAAATTATAATTTGATCATTTGCCCTGATGGATTAAATTGGGAAAAAACAAAGGGGAGTACCATGTTCATCCGTTTCAACTTTGAATTCTGGCGCACCATCTGGCATATACGTTCCGTAAATTTGGCGTTGTTTGCTTTGATAGTGATCAACGGCTGGGCGATCAGCTATGTGGAGAAGCTGCCTTTTGGAGATGCCTTGTACTTTGCATTTATCACGGGACTGACCATCGGCTACGGTGATATTGTTGTTAAAACCCCTGTCGGACGCATTCTTGCTGTCCTGACCGGATTCATCGGCGTCCTCTTCTCAGGGCTGGTGATTGCGATAGCCGTTCGTGCGCTTCGGAAAACCTTTCATGAATCGGAGAAACGTGGTTGAGACAAG
>JAOZSO010000355.1:0-84 GCA_029939655.1 Desulfobacterales bacterium | reverse complement strand
TTCCTTGAAGATTAGCGTTTTCTACTTCGTTACATTAGCAAACGTAATTCACACTGTGTCAAAATAAGAAATTACGGCTATTAA
>JAOZSO010000032.1:14919-15378 GCA_029939655.1 Desulfobacterales bacterium | reverse complement strand
TTTGAAAATATTTCTAAATTCAATATTCTTAAAATTTGAAACGCTCACTTTAGGTACGATTCTATTCCGGCAATGATATCAGCTGCCGCTTCCATGGCCTTGTCCAGGTTTTCCGGATTGGGACCACCGGCCTGGGCCATATCGGGTCTTCCGCCGCCACCGCCGCCGACAATTACGGCTAATTTATTGACGATTTTGCCGGCATGATATTGACCGGTCAGGTCACGCGTAACAGCGGTAAGAAGCAGTGCCTTTGAGCCGGATCGGCTCCCCAGAACAATGATGCCGGATTTAATCTGTTCTTTGTATCGGTCGGCTATATTACGAAGGGCGGCCGGAGAATCAGCATCGATCTTTTTAACTAATAATTTGACATCATTAACTTTAACAACTTCATCTAAAACCTTAGATGAAGAGCGGCCTAATATTTTTGCTTTGAGTTGGTTGATATCTTTTTCG
>JAOZSO010000032.1:0-14909 GCA_029939655.1 Desulfobacterales bacterium | reverse complement strand
TTGCTCCAATAGCTTTTGAATTCGTTTGGGGACGGCATCAGGCTTAACCCGCAGTATTCCGGCAGCCTCCTGTACCGCGTGGACTGTCTTCTGCAGATGGTTCAATGCGGCCTCACCGGTCAAAGCCTCGATTCTGCGAACGCCTGAAGCAATACTCGATTCACTGACAATTTTGAACAGCCCGATATTGCCGGTCTGTTTTGTGTGAGTCCCACCACAGAGCTCCTTGCTGAAATCGGCCAGGGAAACCACCCGGACCCGGTCACCGTATTTTTCCTCAAAGAGAGCTGTCGCACCTGATTTGAACGCATCTTCCGCATCCATCTCTTGGGTTTGAACAGCAACGTTATCCCTGATTCTTTTGTTCACAATAGACTCTATTTCATCCAGTAGATCCGGGCCAACCTGTGAAAAATGGGTAAAATCAAAACGGAACCTGTCCGGTGCCACAAGCGATCCCGCCTGTTTGACATGATCCCCCAAAACCTTTCTCAGGGCATGATGCAGAATATGAGTGGCCGTGTGGTTTGAGGCCGTGGCGTTTCTTTTTCCCATATCCACCGTTAACGTTACCTCTTCACCCCTTTGGATTTTTCCCGAAAGAACTCTGCCTCTGTGGATAATGAGGCCGGTGGGGTCTTTTATGGTATTGGTCACTTCCATCAAAAAGGAATGGTCGTTGTCGGATGCGGTGATGGTGCCTATGTCGCCGGCTTGCCCGCCTGATTCACCGTAAAACGGGGTTTTTCCCGTAACGAGCTCTACCTCCATGCCCTCTTCTATTGATGCCACTTCTTTGCCGTCTGAAACCAGGACAAGGATGGTGGCATCCAGGGTATTCTGATCATAACCCAGAAATTCGACGTTGACGCCTTTGGCGGAAAGCTCCCGGTAGGCATCGCCGAGTTCCGAAAAAGCCGTCACGGAACGTGACTTTTCCCGCTGTGCTTCCATGGCGGACTCAAAACCATCCATATCAAGCGCCATCTTCTCGTCTCTCACGACATCCCTTACGATATCCACGGGAAAACCGTATGTGTCGTAGAGCTTGAAGATAACACTACCCGGTACACAGTCGGTCCCTTTGGCTCGTAAATCTGAAAGCGTGTCATTCAGAAGGTTTAGTCCGAAATCAAGGGTCTCTGAAAAACGGGTTTCTTCGTTGTGGATGACATTGGTGATAAATGCTTTGGAGGCCATAAGATCCGGGTAGGCATCCTTCATGATGTCAAAGACCACACTGGCGGTAACATCCAGAAAAGGTTTGTCGAGACCTAACTTCCTGCCGTAACGGATGGCACGCCGCATGATACGTCGGAGGACATAGCCTCTAAAAACATTGGATGGCAGGACACCGTCACCGATCAAAAAGGCTGCTGCCCGACTGTGATCGGCAATAACCTTCATGGCCACGTCGTCTTCTGCCGATTCTCCCATTTTTTTCTCGGATAAATCTTCTACTTTTTCAATGATCGGCAGCAGCAGATCTGTTTCATAATTGGTAGGCACATCCTGAAGGAGTGTCACCATCCTTTCAAGCCCCAGGCCTGTGTCGATACTGGGTTTTGGCAGTGGTGTCATCTTTCCGGACGCATCCCGGTTGAATTGCATGAAAACCAGATTCCAAATCTCCAGATAGCGATCACATTCGCAGCCGACGCGACAATCGGGACGGCCGCACCCATAACTTTCACCCCTGTCCAGCAACAACTCTGAACAGGGACCGCATGGGCCGGTGTCTCCCATTGACCAGAAATTATCTTCTTCGCCGAACCGCACAACCCGTTCTTCGGGGATGCCGATACGTTGATGCCAGAGATCGTACGCTTCGTCATCGTCGAGGTAAACCGATGCGTACAGCTTTTCCCCGGGAAGCCCGTATCCATTGGTCAATAGATCCCAGGCAAATTCAATGGCTTTTTCCTTGAAATAGTCACCAAAGGAAAAATTTCCCAGCATTTCAAAAAAGGTATGATGACGTGCGGTGTAGCCGACATTTTCCAGATCGTTATGTTTTCCCCCTGCGCGGACGCATTTCTGCGATGTCGTGGCGCGAACATACCCCCTTTTCTCCTCACCCAGGAAAGCACGTTTGAACTGTACCATACCGGCGTTTGTGAAAAGAAGGGTTGGATCGTCCTGGGGGACGAGGGAGGAACTTCTAACAATCTTATGGTGGTGTTTCTGGAAGTATTCTAAGTATTTACGTCGCACCTCATTGCCGGTCATGATAAACTCCTAAACAGCATAAGTTTTTTGAGTATTGAAAATCTGGTAGCCTCGGCCAGATCAGAGATAATTGGCTATGCCGATGTCAATAATGCTTGAAATTCGAAGCACGAAATTCTAAATTCTAAACAATATCCAATGACTCAAATTCGAATGCTCAAAACATAGCCCAGTATACTCGAGCCTGCAGGTCATTTTTGGGACATTTGAGCATTTGATATTTGAATTTGTTTCGTATTTCGATATTCGGATTTAGAATTTATCATACGCTGAATGTGCATAATATTAAACCCTTACAGGGTTGAATCAGTGCCGGGCCCTTTGGACCCGGGTATCTAAACTTTGCCCTCTTTCGGTGTGTCACTGGCTGCATCCGTGTCTTTTCCCTTTATGAGACCCACGGATGTCCGAATGGTATCCGACAATATTTCTAACAAGTCCTTGTTATCATGTAAAAATGATTTAACGTTTTCGCGACCCTGCCCGATCCTCTCACCATTATAAGAATACCAGGAACCGCTTTTATCGATGACGCCTGCTTCCACTCCCAGGTCGATAATTTCACCTGTTCGGGAGATACCTTCACCGTACATGATATCGAATTCAGCATTTTTAAAAGGGGGTGCCAATTTATTTTTGACTACCTTGACGCGCGTCCGGTTGCCGGTAATCTCCTGGCCATCTTTAATGGCTGTACTGCGCCTGATTTCAAGTCGCACGGAGGAGTAAAATTTAAGCGCATTTCCTCCGGTGGTGGTTTCAGGGTTACCGAATACCACACCGATTTTCATCCGTATCTGGTTGATGAAAATCAGTGATGTCATGGTTTTACTGATGGAGCCGGTGAGCTTTCGCAGTGCCTGGGACATGAGCCTTGCCTGGAGCCCCATGTGTGAATCACCCATCTCCCCTTCGATTTCCGCACGCGGTACCAGGGCAGCCACTGAATCGATGACAATGACATCGATAGCCCCGCTTCGAATCAGCATGTCGGTAATTTCAAGCGCCTGCTCACCCGTGTCCGGCTGTGCCACCAGAAGATCGTTACAGTTCACGTTTAATTTTTTGGCGTATGAAATATCCAGTGCATGTTCGGCATCGATAAACGCGGCAATCCCTCCCTGCTTCTGTGCATTGGCGACCGCATGCAGGGCAAGGGTTGTTTTCCCTGAAGATTCAGGTCCATACACTTCGGTGACCCGGCCCCTGGGCAGCCCGCCGATTCCCAGGGCCAAGTCCAGGGCAATAGATCCTGTTGAGATTACAGGAACATCTACGATTGGTTGACTGCCGAGCTTCATGATGGATCCTTTTCCGAACTGGCGTTCTATTTGAAGCATCGCCGTGTCGACGGCTTTTTCCTTATCGGGTGAGATAGTCATTTTATCCTCCTGCTTGAGCTGTCCATGGGGTAATTAAACACGTTGATTCTGCTATAAGCTATCCTTATCGGGTTCCGATGATCAAGTACCAATTGATCACCGTTTATCCCGATCATTTCATGAAATGGATCGGTTTCCGAGAGGCATCTCGTAAAGCTTACTGTACTTGGCCCCCCCTGGGAGTAGGTCACTTTTAAACAGCACCACCCGTTCCACTGCAAACGGGTCTGATGCAAACCCTTGATGGATCCGCAAAGCATCCGCCAAGCGTTTCGGATCAATTCGTTTTTTGATGCGACCGATCGTCAAATGTCCCGTGAAGAAACGCTTATCCGCTGTAAATCCCAGTGGATCCAGAGCAATTTCCACGGACCGGTGCAGATATCTGACGGCGTCCGCCTGACCTGCTATTCCTGTCCAAAGTATTCGCGGTTGTCTTATATTTGGAAAAACACCCAAACCCCTGGGTAGCAGTTCAAACACAGGGGTTTGTCCCACACTCTCTGTCAGAACGTTCCCGATAGCTTCGACATGAACAGGATCGACATCACCCAGAAACTTCAATGTCAAATGCATGTTCCGTGGTTTCACCCAGCGAATGCCGAACCGGTAGGACGTGAAATCATGCTGCAGTCTCCGGAGATCAGTCCGTATATTCCCCGGCAGTTCGATAGCGACGAATGTCCTGAATTTAGTCTTCATTGACCGTATTCTATTTCGTCATTTGAGCATTCGATATTTGAATTTGTTTTGTATTTCGATATTCGGATTTAGAATTTATCATACGCTGAATGTGCATAGTATTAATCCCTTATAGGGTTGAATCAGTGCCGGCTCCTTTGGACCCGGGTATCTATCTCCTGGGCAGTGTGCTCTGAGGCTCTCCCAATAAGAACTTGCCGGCGGAGATCCGATTTTTGAGTAAGTTAGCTATTTCGCGTGCCCTGACCATACTTGAAAGGGGAACTGTGGGAATACGTTTGCCCTCCACCTCAATGGCACCACTTTTAAGTTCCGCATAGCTGACCTTGCCGTAATTACTGGGCTTTCCCTGGGGGTAATCCTTTCCGTAGTCGATGACATGCGTGTACAAATCCTCGTCGGAAATAGATGTGTATTGTGCCATCTCTTCATTTAAAATCGGTATGGGGACACCAAGCCCTACGGCAAGGGAACATCCGTATCCCTGAATGCTGACGCCGATAAGCCATTTGGGATGCATTTTCTTAAGATCGCCCATGACAAACAACGTGCCGGCAGGTGTTACCGGAACACCTTTTCGTGTTCTTTTGGCTGACGGTTTGTGCTGGGTTCCGTTCCAGGTGACAAACCCTTCCGCACCCCCTAAAAAGATACGTGTCCCAAGCCCGATGGTTTTATAGTAGGGATCGTTGAACAGGGGACTCAACTGACCTGCAGAACAGTAATTGGCATTCCCCATGCGCGGTTTGAGTGCACCCATGTAGGTATAAACGGTCTTCTTGGTGGTATTGATGGCACAATTATAGTTTTGATACGCATTTCTGGGATTGCACAGCATAGCGTTGGGAAGGGTTTTAAGCGTGACTTTTTTTTCGATATTTTTGTTTGGATAACAGTCCGTACCATAGGAAGTTGCCTTGAGGTGAACGGTTTTACCGGCCACCAGATCGTGAATGACATGTCCGCCCCCGTAACTGAAATCGCCGGGATAAACCTTGTTCAAAGGGTCGTCCTCGCACGGTTCAGTTGCACCGATGTAGCAGTCGACGGCTGCGATGCCGGCATAAGCGGGCACGTTGTTTAGCCAGACTTTGGAGGCCTTTATTCCAGGGGCGGAATGGCCAAAATTAATAAAAGCACCGGAGGAACACATGGGAGCGAAGGTCCCGGTTGTTACCACATCGACATGCCCGGCAGCATCAACCGGTCCCTTATCCTTGACTATGCCGATCATCTCTTCGGCGGTCACCACGACAGCATTCCCCGCCTGTATCTTCTCATTGATCTGTTGATATGTTTTGTTTATGGTGAATTTCTTCATTCCCCTTCTCCCGACCATTCGATTTTATTTGAAACGCTCACTTTTAGGTGTAATGTTATTAAGGATCCATGTAGCGTCCCACCACTCAATCGGATCGACAAAGGTGCCGCTTATCAGGACGCTGTAATGTAAATGATCTCCCCCGGCAAGACCTGATTTTCCGGTGTTGCCGATGATATCCCCCTTTTTAACCATCTGCCCGGTTTGTACGTTGAAACCGCTGAGGTGGGCGTACATGCTGAAAAGTCCAAAACCATGGTCGATGACAACGATCCGCCCATAAATTCCCAGAGTCTCGACATAGATCACTTTGCCGGAATTCGCAGCCGGGATCGGTGACATGGCTACCGACGCAAGGTCAATACCTAAATGAGTCTGTTTGTCAATGGTTTTACCATTGTACTGATATGTGCGCCGATCCCCGTAACCGGATCTTGTTGCCGATTTCGGGAGTCGCAGAAAGGTGCCGTTCCAGTACTTGGCAGGATCACTTTGTTGCATCAACTGCTTGAGAACGGCCCTGTTTCGTGCTCTAATTTCCCTGTTGATAAAGAGAAAATTGTCTAAAGGGGATTCCAGATTTTGGCCCGCCAGTGCCTTTTGGAATTCCGGCAGTTTCCCCAGGATGAACTTGTCGCTGATCCGAATGGTATCCTTTTTAAACTTTTTGGTTTTTATGTAATGGGGAAACCCTGTTTTTGTTTGATTGCCTGCGCGATCTTTTGCCAGGAGATATATTTCGGTTCCTGAGTGCTGCTGGTCGTTCAGCGCAAAAAAAACGATCCGAGTCTCAGCCTTTTCCCCTAAATCGGGATATCCCGGATAAAACTGGTCTGCCACCTGGACACCGCTGATGTCGCAAGGTTCAGACAATGTATAAGCAACCGCGTTGCTGCCACCAGGGCTGATGTTGTGAGAGCGGGTCAACGCCCTGACAATGGGCGCCTTTGTATCGATAATAATTTCCTTTTCAGAATAAGCCCGATTCCCTTTTCCCCATGATCTCCAGGAATAATCCACCGCCATCATCCGAAGCATGGCGTTACCGTCCTTTAAACCCATTTTTTGAGGCTCTATCTTGATACGGATGGATTCGGACATGACGGAGCCCTTATGCAGGATTCCGGAGGCCGGGAAGTCTTTTTCCAGGAGGGTCGTTTCCTTCCCGTCTTGAAGAATGGCAACCCAGAATCGCTTCAAACCGCTCTTTTGATCCCCAAGGGTAATCTCCATCTCTTTATCCATACCAATGAACATGGAGGAAAGTTCAAATTTAACGCTGGGCTGTTCACTCTCCATGCGTATAACAAGCGCCACCAGCATTGGAAGGAAAACCAGGATGCAGGCAATGATCACCACTTTGGGATTTAATCTTTTATTTTTCAATAGGTTATGAGCTCCTTTCACGTAGAATATTGCGCCGGAACAATACCAGTTAAATCGCGGCTTATCAAGGGCTCTTTTTCGTTTCTTGACTTTTAGCCCCATGCACGATAAATATATTTCATGCGATACCAAGGTATCATTAACCTCTACCAACACATGTTATATGGATTGGAAAAGGCAACGAAATAAAATCGTTTTTTGATTTTATTTGGAGACCTCGTTGGCTCTAAATCATTCACGGCAGAGAAGCATCAAGCTATTTTTACTAATCACCCTGTTTCTCGTCTTTGGGGTTGTAATAACCGTTTTTATCGGTTATCGAACGGTTTCCAAACCGCAGGAATTGATCTTGTCTTCGCTGGTTCAGGATGATGCCACATTAGCCATTGACAGGGTTCATCAGACATCGACGAAAAACGGTATCAAAGAATGGAGCCTTGATGCAGTGTCTGCCCAGTTTATAGAAAAAAACAGGCAGGCGGTTTTTGACGAACTGTCGGTGACCTTTTACATGGAAAACGACACGTCGGTCAAATTGTCTGCCAACCAGGGCTATCTTAATACCGACACCAAAGATATTCGCGTCGATGGTGATGTTATTGCAGACGACGGAGAGTTCAAAATCCTGACAGAAACCCTTAACTATGAACACGAGGGACGTGTTCTTGTGACCACAAAACCCGTGCAGGTCCTTGGCAGCACATTTCGCGTGAACGCAGATTCCGCTTCGTACGATTTGACATCACAGAGAACGACTTTTGATGGAAAAGTAGAGGGAACTATTTTTGACAAAATTAAATTATAAATGCCCTGCCCTGTTTTCCTTCTATTTTGCAGGCATGCTTGTCCTGATGATATTATGCGTTATGTCTTTTCCCGCAGATGCCCAAGATGCCGCCGCCGGAAAAACCTTACCTGAAGCAGAAAACCCTATTCACATTACAGCTGACAGCTTGATTACGGATCCCCGTAATAAAACTGCCGAGTTTGTCGGCCATGTTTTGGCAACCCAGGGCCATACGACAATCACATCCGACAGGCTCAAGGTTTATTACAGGGAAGAGTCCCAATCAGAATCCACCTCCGGCATGGATGTCATCGTTCGCATCGTTGCCCAGGGAACGGTTACGATGGTCCTTGAAGATCAGATCGCCCATGCCGAGCATGCCGAATATATTGCAGACAAAAGAATTGTGATATTTACCGGATCGAACTCAAGAATCGTCAAAGGAAACGACTCTATTTCCGGGCATAAGATTACACTCTACAGGGATGATGGACGCATCCATGTAGCTGGAACCCGGAAAGAACCCGTGGAAGCTGTTTTTTATTCGGATGAAAACCTTTTGGGCGTTCCGGAAAAGAAAAATTAATGGCTGCGCTAACAGTTGAAAACCTGGTTAAAGCATATCGTGGCAGGAAGGTAATCAACGGCATCGACTTGAGTGTCCAAAGCGGTGAAGTCGTCGGCCTGCTGGGCCCAAACGGGGCCGGCAAAACAACGACTTTTTACATGACAGTCGGGATGGTAAAACCAGACGGGGGCAAGGTGTTTCTCGACCAGAACGATATTACCCGGATGCCCATGTACCAAAGAGCCAGAAAAGGTGTCGGTTATCTTCCACAGGAAGCTTCCATATTCAGAAAATTAACGGTTAGGCAGAATGTCATGGCAATTCTTGAGACCCTTTCGATTACAAAAGAAAAACAAAAGGAACGTGCATCGGTTCTGTTGGCGGAACTGGGTATCGATCATCTTTCTAACCAGAAAGCCAGCGTTCTTTCGGGTGGGGAAAGAAGACGCCTTGAAATTACGCGCTGCCTCGTCACCGACCCGTCTTTCATCCTGCTGGATGAACCGTTTGCAGGCATCGACCCGTTGGCGGTGATCGATATAAAAAAAATCATCGGCCACCTAAAGGAAAGAAATATAGGCATCCTGATATCGGATCATAATGTGCGTGAGACCCTTGAGGTTTGCGATAAAGCGTATATATTAAATGATGGTGCGGTTATTGAGTCCGGTCCTCCGGACCACATTGCATCCAGCGAAGTCGCCAGGCGTATCTATCTAGGAGATGAATTTACACTTTAGAGCGACGTCGTCGCATTTCATAAAATTCGTGGAATAAATTTAAAATGGCAATTGAACTCCGACAACAGCTGAAACTGACGCAGCAGCTTATCATGACACCGCAGCTGCAAATGGCCATAAAACTTCTCCAGCTTTCGAGGTTGGAGCTCGTCGAAAAGATCCAACAAGAGCTTGAAGAAAATCCTGCGCTTGATGAGGTACAGGAAACGCTATCCCCGGAACCCACCGCTGAAAAGACAGAAGTGGATTCCGAGGTGTCTGAACAGACCAAGGAAGTAACCTTTGAAGATAAGATCAATGAAGATATCGACTGGAGAAACTATATAGAGGAATATAACTCTCCCGGAAGGATGCCGATGGAAACGGAAGGGAGAGAATCACCCCGTTTCGATTCGTTCATATCAAAGAAAGAGTCCTTGAGCGATCATTTGCTCTGGCAGTTTTTAATGACATCTCCTGATTCAGACTCCGAGAACATCGGTAGCCTTATCATTGGAAACCTGACCAAAGATGGCTACCTGGATGTATCGCTGGATGAAATTACAGAAACGAGCGGAAGACCTCGTGAGATGGTGGAACAGGTCTTGGCCTTGTTGCAGACCTTTGATCCGATTGGTGTCTGTGCCAGAGATATCAGTGAATGTCTGCTGATTCAAATCAAACATCTGGGCCTTGGCGATAACAGCATTTTGAATGATATTGTCGAAAACCATTTGCATCATCTTGAAAATAATAATTATCGGGCTATATGCAAAGCGTTGAAAGTTCGGATGGATGACGTGATTGCAGCCGTTAATGTTATCAAGGGCTTAGAGCCGAAACCAGGACGCGAATTCAGCGAATCGGATGTCCAGTACATAACGCCCGATATCTACGTTTACAAATCTGAAAACGATTTTGTGATTGTTCTCAATGATGACGGACTTCCAAAGCTCCAGGTGAATTCGTACTATAAAAAAGCCATGGTGCGGGGCGATAAAATTTCCGCCGAAACCAAGGAATATCTTCAGGATAAACTCCGGTCCGCTGCATGGCTTATCCGCAGCATTCATCAACGGCAGAAAACTATCTATAAGGCCATGGAGAGCATTCTGAAATTTCAACGGTCCTTTTTTGAAAAAGGTATCACCCATCTGAAACCGATGGTTCTTCGCGATGTTGCTGAGGATATTGAAATGCACGAGTCAACCATCAGCCGTGTTACAACGAATAAATACGCTTATACGCCCCAGGGCATATTTGAATTGAAGTACTTTTTCAACAGTTCCATAAAAAGAATCCACGGCGAGGCTATTGCCTCTGCCAGTGTTCAGGCTAAAATTAAAAAAATCATTGAAGGCGAGAATCCTAAAAAACCATTCAGCGATAGTAAAATGGCAGAAATGCTGAAGGATCAAAATGTCGATATTGCCCGCAGGACGGTTGCAAAATACCGCGAGGTGCTGGGTGTGCTATCATCAAACAAACGCAAACAATTCTAAGGAGATTTCATATGCAGACATCTGTTACTTTTAAGAACATTGATTCCTCCGAAAACCTGAGAACCTATGTGTCCGATAAACTTGACCGGTTTGACAAGTATCTCTACAACCCTGCCGAAGCCAGCGTGGTCCTGTCGGTAGAGAAATTCAGGCATATTGCAGAAATCAACATCAAAGGGGACCGGCTGAATGTCAATGGGAAAGAAGAGACCGAAGATATGTATTCGGCCATTGACATGGTCCTGGACAAGCTTGAAAAACAGATTAAGAAAAGTAAAGAGAAATTAAGCGATAAAAGATCCGGATCCAAATTCAGAGGCAGAGATGCGATCTCTGCAGACCCTTTCCAGGGTGAAGATGATTTTGAAAGACAGGTTAAAATCCAACATATTGAATACAAGCCCATGGATGTTGACGAAGCTGTCATGCAGATGGAACTGGTTGACAACAACTTTCTTGTTTTTTCCAATGCAAGGGACAGTCAGATCAATGTCCTGTATCGGCGCAAGGACGGACATTACGGACTTATTCAGCCCAATAGCTGAACCGGGATAGCGAGTATATGATGAGAATTCTTGAAGCACTGAACAAGAATGCCATTATCGACGATTTACAGGCAAAAGACAAAAAAGGCGTTCTGGAAGAACTCGTTTCCCCTCTTGTCGAAACCACGGGGATTGATCAGGAGACCCTGGTAAAAGTACTCATCGAAAGAGAACGACTCGGCAGTACTGGTATCGGAGGCGGTGTCGGCATTCCCCACGGCAAACTGGATGACCTGAAATCCATCGCTTTGGGATTTGGTGTCAGCAGGAGCGGTGTAGACTTCGAATCCATGGATGGAAAGCCGACTCATATATTTTTTCTTTTACTGACGCCGGAAAATTCCACAGGACTTCATTTGAAACTGCTGGCAAGGGTTTCCAGACTGTTGAAAAAGGATCCGTTTAAGGAAAGACTCCTCCAGGCGCAGGACAGGGATGAAATCTATCATGCCATCAGGGAAGAGGATGAAGATTTTTAACCAGAATTAGATAAGTAGTATCCGTCCAGAAATAGGGATTTTCGCGTTCTGACAAGGCGAGCGTCAGATTTAACCCGGAGGAATAGCGTGCTATTTTGAGGAGTTGAATCATGGCGCCCAACGCCGTCAGGGCGCGAAAGGACCATTTATGGATGGACACTCGTTAGATTTGCTTGACTATTGAGTTCCTTTGTACGAAAAGGAAGGCAAAACGTATCTAACCATTGTCAAAAAGTTAAAACGCTCAGATTATGAAGCGACTGGATTGGATGTATTATGATCGGCATTGTTATCGTGACACACAGGCAGCTTGGAAATTCCCTCATCGATGCTGCGCAGTTTATTGTTGGCTCCAAACCAGAGTCCATCGAATCGATTTCCATCGACCTGAATGAAAACGTCGATGCACTTAGAGATAAAATTGTTAAAGGAATCAAGGATGTTAACTCTGATGAAGGTGTCCTTATTCTCACCGACATGTTCGGCGGAACACCATCCAACTTGAGCTATTCTTTTCTTGAAGAGGGTCATATTGAAGTTCTTTCCGGCGTCAATCTGCCCGTTCTCATCAAAGCGATCAATTCTCGCCCCGACATGGAACTCACCAATCTGACTGAATGCCTTGAAACATATGGCAAAAAGAGCATCTCTATGGCCAGCAGCATTTTAAAGGGCAAGTCGCGCAAATAAACACAACCAAAGAAATATTCTCGAATAAAAACACACAAACAGGAGGAAAAGATGAGTATCAAAATAGGAATTAACGGGTTTGGTAGAATCGGACGGCTCGTATTCAGGGCGGCATTGAAGCACCCTGAGGTAGAGGTCGTTGCGATCAATGATTTAACAGATGCGGCTACCATGGCGCATCTGCTTACGTATGATTCTGTACACGGCAAACTGGATCTTGATATACATGCGAAAGATAACGCCATTGAAGTTGACGGCCGATCCATCACATTTACTTCCATAAAGGACCCGGAACAATTGAAGTGGAAGGAGCTGGGCGTGGACGTAGCTGCTGAATGCACCGGTTTGTTCAGAGACCGGGAAAATGCTGCCAAACACCTCACCGCAGGGGCGCGTAAAGTGATCATATCCGCACCTGCAAAGGATCCGGACATTACCATCGTCATGGGTGTCAACTCCAGCAAATATGACCCGAAGCAGCATCACATCATTTCGAATGCTTCCTGTACGACCAACTGTCTCGCACCGGTAGCCAAGGTTATTCTTGAAAATTTTGGATTGAAATCCGGACTGATGACAACTATTCATGCATATACCGGCGACCAGCGCCTTCTCGACTTTCCCCATAAAGATCTTCGTCGCGCTAGAGCGGCCGGCCTATCCATGATACCCACGACAACCGGTGCAGCCAAAGCCGTTTCCCTGGTGCTGCCGGAACTTAACGGGAAGCTGAATGGACTTGCCATACGTGTGCCGACACCGAATGTGTCGATTGTGGACCTTGTTGCAACCATTGAAAAGACAGGTGTGACGACCTCAGAAGTCAATCAGGCCTTGAAAAAGGCTGCCGAAGGGGAACTGGCCGGTATTCTTGGATATTCAGAGCTTCCCCTGGTTTCATCCGACTATAACGGCTCAAACCTCTCTTCCATTGTGGATGCTGCAACAACCTATGTGGTCGATAACATGGTGAAGGTACTTTCCTGGTATGATAATGAAGCCGGGTATTCCCATCGCATGGTTGATCTGGCTGCCATGGTGGGCAAAACGCTATAACAAAATGAAGGGTTCAAGGGGTCAAGGGTTCCAGGGTCCGAGGGTGGCAGAGAGCTATAAGCGGACAGCAGCATCCCAGCCTTCAAGCATCCTCGCTTCCCAGCATATTAGGGATCGAGTGTGGCATTGGTAGAAAGATTCGAATTTTTTATTTGTAATAATTATCAGGAGTGACAAATGAGCCTTCGCAAACCGTTTATCGCCGGTAACTGGAAGATGTATAAAACTTGTGCGGAAGCAGTAGAGACAGCCGACAGTCTGAAACGTCTCGTTAAGGACGTCTCCGAGGTCGACATCATGATCGCACCCTCGTCCACATCGCTTTCCATGGTATCGAAAGTCCTTTCCGGAAGTAACATTCATCTGGGTGCTCAAAATCTTTCCTGGCATGAAGAGGGAGCCTTCACCGGTGAAGTATCACCATCCATGGTGGTATCTACGGGCTGTGATCATGTGATCATTGGACATTCTGAACGCCGACAATATTTCCATGAAACCGATGAAACCGTGAACAAAAGAATTGTTGCCGCCATCAAGCACAATCTGGTGCCGGTATTCTGCGTTGGGGAGACCGAAACTGAGCGCGAAACGAATGTTACATTTTCTGTGCTTGACAAACAGGTCACAATTGGTTTACAAGATATCGCTTTGGAAGACTTGGCTACACTGGTAATTGCCTATGAGCCTGTCTGGGCCATCGGTACCGGCAAGACCGCTACAACAGACCAGGCTCAGGAAATACACCAGTTTCTGCGGTCTCTGCTCGAAAAAGCATATGGTTCAGATTTTGCGGAATCCATCAGAATTTTATATGGTGGAAGTGTGAAACCGAACAATATCGCTGAGCTTATGTCCATGCCGGATGTAGATGGAGGGCTCGTTGGAGGTGCCAGTCTGGATGCTGAAACCTTTAGCAAAATTGTCTTATTTTAACCTAAAAACGTAAAAATAGAAAAATGTCATTAATAATTATCGTTATACACGTTGCTGTATGCATTGCACTGATTATGATCGTACTTCTGCAGACCGGCAAGGGCGCTGACATGGGCGCAGCATTTGGCGGCGGTTCAAGCCAAACGCTCTTTGGCAGTACGGGCGCGTCTTCTTTTTTAAGTAAAGCTACCACGGCTGTAGCCATTTTGTTTATGCTGACATCGTTGATACTGGCGTATATGTCGGGGAACAAATCCGGCAAATCGATCGTTATGGACGCGCCAGCCCCCGTGGAACAGACACTACCGGCTTCAGATGCACCACCGGTAGCACCAGCTCTGCCTACTGATACATCTTCGGGTGAGCCGGATAAAACAGAGTAGCACACGGATCGTGCCGAAGTGGTGGAACTTGGTAGACACGCTATCTTGAGGGGGTAGTGCCTTACGGGTGTGCGGGTTCAAATCCCGCCTTCGGCACCATAAATTTTATAACACCTCGTTTTAACACCTAATTAACTCCTGAAATTTTCTAAAATAGTCAAATCCCGAATGGATCAATTATTCTTCTAACATTATACGTATTATCTCTTTATCTGTTTCACGCATTC